>NZ_JBHYVB010000497.1:0-1037 GCF_042750115.1 Streptomyces sp. NPDC059455 | reverse complement strand
CTCCGAGACCCGTCGCCACATCGTCCGCGGTCTGCGGACGTTGCGGAACAAGCGCGAAGCGCTGCCCCCGAAGAAGCACGGCAACATCCCCCTCTGACCCCACTGACCCCACTGACCTCACGGACTTCAGAAAGGGCGGCCAATAGTGTTCACGGTCGTACGGGGCAATCCCACTCCCGAAGAGCTGGCCGCCGCGCTCGTGGTGGTCCAAGCCCGCGCCGCAGCGGCCTCAGCGGTCCCTGCGACGCCGCAGCACCTGGACAAGTGGACGGTCAAAACCCGCAACATCTCGTGCAGCGCCCCGCTCCAGCCGGGCCCGGCAGCGTGGCGCAGCTCCTACTGGCCACGCTGAGGAACCCACGGGGCCCGCATCCGCGACGTCGTCGCACAAGCACGGCGAACTCCCTGGCCCTGGCGGCCGGTGGGGTCCTCCCGCCTCGCTGACCATTCGAACGGAGAGACCGTGGAGACGCCGCAACAGCGGACAGCTCGTGCCGGTGCCGCGCCGGCGCCGGGCACCCGTACCGTCAAGCCCTGGCTTGACGGCCACGACCGCGGCGCCAACGTCATCGCTCTGTTCCCGCGCGACACCGGCTACGAGGTCAGCGGCACCGACCCGCACCGGGCCCCGGAACAGATCGTCGCCATCGTCGTCGCCGAGGATGCACCAGTCCTGGGTCTCTCCGTCCTTTCAGGTGCCCACCTGACGATCGCGCAGAAGGTGATCAACCTTTCCGTGCCGGAGGACGCGGTCGATGTCCGTGTCCTTGTCGGCGACATCATCCCCGACGTCGACATTCCCTCCCTGGAGGCCATGGGCATCCGCGCGGTCTCCACCCTCGGCGCGGACATGGGCCAGATCCTCGAAAACACCGACCGGCTCTACGCCGCCCCGAACCAGACCCTGGAGCCGACATGCTGATGAAGGTGCTTATAGCCAATCGTGGCGAGATCGCTGTCCGTGTTGCCCGTGCCTGCCGGGATGCCGGGATCGCGAGCGTAGCCGTCTACGCCGATCCGGACCGGGACGCATGTCA
>NZ_JBHYVB010000496.1:0-1092 GCF_042750115.1 Streptomyces sp. NPDC059455 | reverse complement strand
TGTCTCACATTCGGTGGTAACGGAGAGTCGTGAGGGTCGTTGACATTCCCGTGAAGAATGTCAACGAGCTCGTGCAGACGGTGTTTTCGGGGCTGTCCCCGCTGGTCATAGAGGGGGTCACCGACGAGGGCGAGCGGATCGTGGTGCGAGCCCGGACGCCGACGGAGGCCGCGGTCTGCCCGGTGTGCGGGGCGCCGACCGGGCGAGTACACGGATATCAGCTGCGGACGGTGGCCGACGTGCCGGTCGACGACCGCCGGGTGGTGGTCCGTGTGCGGGTCCGGCGCCTGGTGTGTCCCACGCGCGGCTGCCGCCACACCTTCCGCGAACAGGTGCCCGGAGTCCTGGAGCGATACCAGCGCCGCACCGCCCGCCTGACCAGGCAAGACAAGGCCGTGGTCAAGGAGTTAGCGGGCCGAGCGGGTGCACGCCTGTTGGCGGTACTCGCGGTGGGCCTGTCGCGTCACACGACCCTGCGCACCCTACTGCGCATCCCACTGCCCACCGGGCGGACACCCCGTGTGATCGGCGTCGACGACTTCGCCCTGCGCCGACGGCACCGCTATGCCACCGTGGTGATCGACGCCGAGACCCATGAGCGGATCGACGTGCTGCCCGACCGCACCGCCGACACCCTTGAGGCGTGGCTGCGCAAGCACCCGGGTATCGAGGTCGTGTGTCGTGACGGCTCGGCGACCTATGCCGAGGCCATCCGCCGCGCCCTGCCCGACGCGGTGCAGGTCGGAGATCGCTGGCATCTGTGGCACAACCTGTGCGACGCCACCCTCAGCGAGGTGAAGGCCCACAGCACCTGCTGGGCCACCGTACTGGACGCACCCATCTACGACGGGCCCGCGCACAGACCACCCTCGAACGCTGGCACCAGGTCCACGACCTCCTCGACCAAGGCGCCGGCCTGCTGGAATGCGCCCGCCGCCTGCAACTCGCCCTGAACACCGTCAAACGCTACGCCCGCGCCGACCAGCCCGAACGGATGCTCCGCGTCCCCAAATACCGCGCCAGTCTCGTCGACCCCTACCGCGAGCACCTGCGCAAACGCCGAGCCGAGGACCCCGCCGCCCCCGTCAAGCA
>NZ_JBHYVB010000495.1:0-1115 GCF_042750115.1 Streptomyces sp. NPDC059455 | reverse complement strand
CTCTTCGACCCGGATCCGGACCACCCGGGCACCAGCTATGTCCGCGAGGGTGGCTTTCTGCGCGACGCGGGGGAGTTCGACGCGGGCTTCTTCGGGATCTCGCCGCGTGAGGCGCTGGCGATGGATCCGCAACAGCGGCTGTTGCTGGAGACATCGTGGGAGGCGTTGGAGCGCGCCGGGATCGATCCAACGGCCCTACGGGGCAGGGACGTCGGTGTCTACTTCGGCACCCTCAACCAGGACTACGCCACGGACGTGGACACGGTCCCCGAGGGCGTCGAGGGCTATCTGATGACGGGCAGCTCGGCGAGCGTGCTCACCGGGCGGGTCGCCTATGAGCTGGGGCTCGAGGGTCCGGCGATGACGATCGACACGGCATGTTCCTCCTCACTGGTGGGCCTGCACCTGGCCGCGCAGGCGCTGCGCTCCGGCGAGTGCTCGATGGCGCTGGCCGGAGGGGCCACCGTCATGTCCACCCCCAGCGCCTTCGTCGGCTTCTCGCGGCAGCGCGGCATGGCTGAAGACGGCCGCTGTAAGTCGTTCGCGGCCTCGGCGGATGGCACGGGGTGGGCCGAGGGCGTGGGCGTGCTGGTGGTGGAGCGGTTGTCGGATGCGGAGCGGCTCGGCCGTCGGGTGTTGGCGGTGGTGCGGGGCAGCGCGGTGAATCAGGACGGTGCGTCGAATGGGTTGACGGCGCCGAATGGTCCGTCGCAGCAGCGGGTGATTCAGCAGGCGCTGGCCGGTGCGGGGCTGGTGGCGGGCGATGTGGACGCCGTGGAGGGCCACGGCACCGGCACCACACTGGGTGATCCGATCGAGGTCCAGGCATTGATGGCGACCTATGGCCAGGATCGGCCTGAGGGGCGTCCGTTGTGGTTGGGGTCGTTGAAGTCGAATATCGGTCATGCGCAGGCGGCCGCTGGTGTGGCTGGTGTGATCAAGATGGTGTTGGCGTTGCGGTATGGGGTGTTGCCGCGGACGTTGCATGTGGATGAGCCGTCGCGGCAGGTGGATTGGTCTGCGGGTGCGGTGGAGTTGCTGACGGAGCAGCGGGTGTGGCCGGAGGTGGGGCGTCCGCGGCGGGTTGGGGTGTCGGGGTTCGGGGTGAGTGGGAC
>NZ_JBHYVB010000494.1:0-1178 GCF_042750115.1 Streptomyces sp. NPDC059455 | reverse complement strand
GAGGCATCCCTCAGCGCCAACGACCGCACCTGCAACACCGGTTCACCAACACCGTCGAACGCCGTCACCGAGACACCACCCTGTACGGGGGCCAGAACCACGCGCAGGTGGCGGGCACCGTCGGCCAGCAGCCGCACCCCCGACCACGCGAACGGCAACCCCGTCCCACCGCTGCCGTCACTCGCGGCCAGCAGACCGTGCAGCGCGGCATCAAGGAGAGCGGGATGCAAGCCGAACCCGGCCACATCAGCTTCCGCGGCCTGGGGCAGCTCCACCTCGGCGTACACGGTGTCCCCGGCGCGCCATACCTGACGCAGACCCTGGAACGCCGGCCCGTAGCCGTAGCCACGTTGGGCGAACCTCTCGTAGGCGCCGTCCGCCTGAACCGGCTCCGCACCGGCGGGCGGCCACGCACCCAGCGGGGCCAGGGCGGGCTCACTGCCGGCCGGGGTGAGCACGCCGACCGCGTGTCGCACCCATTCGCCCTCGCCCTCGCGGGAGGAGACGGTGACGGTTCGGCGACCACTGTCGTCGTCGCTGTCGCCGACCTGGACCTGAAGCTGCACGCCACCGGAGCCGGGAAGGATCAGCGGTTCCTGGAGTGTCAGTTCCTCCAGCGTGCCGCAACCGGCCAGGTCCCCGGCGTGGACCGCCAGATCCACGAACGCCGTACCGGGCAGCAACACCGTGCCGTGGACCGCGTGGTCGGCCAGCCACGGCATCGCGGCCAGCGACAGACGCCCCGTCAACACCAGCCCGTCCCCCTCGGCCAGCCACACCGCAGCACCCAGCAACGGATAACCGGAGCGCTGCAGTCCGATCGACGAGGCGTCCCCGCGAGTGGTGACGGCCTTGGGCCAGTAACGCTCCCGCTGGAACGGATACGTCGGCAGCCCAACCTTCACCGCCCGACCACCATCGGCCGTCGCCGCGGCCCAGTCCACCTCGACACCGGCAGCGTAGGCACCGGCCAGGGCGGTCAGCCAGCGGCTCCGGCCGCCATCGCCGCGCTGCAACGTGCCCGCCACGACCAGGTCCTCACCCGCCTGCGCAATCGCCAGGCCCAACACAGGATGCGGACTGACCTCCACAAACACCCGGTGACCCTCCGCCGCCAGCCCGGCAATGACCTCACCGAACCGCACCGGCTCACGCAGGTTCCGGAACCAGTACCCGCC
>NZ_JBHYVB010000493.1:0-1202 GCF_042750115.1 Streptomyces sp. NPDC059455 | reverse complement strand
CCCGCCACCCCCACCAACCCACCATGCAGCCACCCCGGCCACACAAACCCCACCGTCGCACCCCGATGACTCGCCACCACAGGACGCGGCCGATCGGTGGGCAGGGGAAGTTGTTCGGGGATACCGGCCAGGTGGGTACGCCAGTAGTCCAGTTGGTCGGCCAGCACACTGCCCGGCGTATCAGCCGCACCGAGCACCTGTCGCTGCCAGAGTGTGTAGTCGGCGTACTGTACCGCCATCGGCTCCCACCCGGGTGCCCGGCCCTCCCGCCGCGCCGCATACGCCCCGGCCACGTCCCGCCACAACGGGCCCAACGACCAGCCATCAGCAGCGATGTGGTGGGCCACCAGCACCAATGTCCACGCCGGTTGTAGCTGGTCGGTGATGTCCTGCACCAGGACTGCCCGCAGCGGCAGTTCCTCCTCCAGATCGAAGACGTGCTGTACTACCCCGGCCACCGCCCGCTCCGCCTGAGCGCGGTCGTGGACCGTGGCCATCTCGAGTCCCGGCCACCGGCGGCCCGTCTCATCTACCGGCAGCACCCGCTGACACGCCACCCCATCAACATCAATGAAGAGCGTCCGCAGGCTCTCATGCCGGTCCACCACATCGCGCAGTGTCTGGTCCAGCGCATCGCGGTCCACCTCACCCGACAGCCGTACCACCAAAGGGATGTTGTACGTGGCCGACCGGCCCTCCAGCCGATACAGGAACCACAACCGGCTCTGGGCGAACGACAGCGGCAACGGCTGCGGCCGCTGATCCCATCGCACAAGCTGAGGCCGCTCCTGACCCGCCTGTCCTCCCGCATTCCCGGCCAGCTTGCGGGCGAGTCCGGCCACGGTCGGGGCCTCGAACACCATCCCGACGGGCAGCTCCACGCCCCACTCCGACCGCACCCGCGACACCAACCGCGTCGCCAGCAACGAATGCCCACCCAGGTCGAAGAAACCGTCCTCGATCCCCACCCGCTCCACGCCCAGCACCTCGGCGAACAAACGACACAGCAGTTCCTCGGCCCCATCCCTGGGCGCGGTGTACTCCGATCCGCCAGCTCCCTGCGGAGCAGGCAACGCCCGCCGGTCCAGCTTTCCGTTCGCCGTCACGGGCAGCCGATCCAGCACCACCCACGCCCCCGGCACCATGAACTCCGGCAACCGCCCCCGCACAAACTCCCGCACCACCCCCACATCACACCCGGC
>NZ_JBHYVB010000492.1:0-1216 GCF_042750115.1 Streptomyces sp. NPDC059455 | reverse complement strand
CCTTGACCTGGGCTGGGCTACGACCTACGTTATCGCTCACTAACATTCGTCGGAAGGGTCGGTATGGACTTCATCCTCATGTCTGAGGGGGACACCCCGGTCGGGCTTACGCATGAGCACCGCTACCGGGAGCTGGTGGAGGAGGTTCTGCTTGCGGAGCGGGTTGGCTTCGATGCCTTCGGCAGTTCCGAGCAGCATGTTGCTCTGGGTACGGCTTCGGTCTCCGCTCCGGAGGTGCTTTACCCGTACCTGATGGCTCTGACGAGCCGGATGCGGTTCATCCACCTGGTGACGCTGCTGCCGACGCGGATGAACCATGCGCTGCGCGTCGCGGAGCGTGTGGCGACCGAGGACATCCTGTCCAACGGCCGTGTCGAGCTTGGTACCGGGCGCGGCAACACCACACTCGCCCTGCGCGCGTTTGAGGTGGACCCTTCCGAGAACAAGGCTCAGTGGCGTGAGGGCATCGAGCTGATCCGGAGCGCGTTCCTCAACGACGTGTTCTCCTACGTGGGCGAGCACTACAAGGTTCCGCCGCGCAGCCTGGTCCCCAAGCCCCTGCAGGGTCCCTACCCGCCCATTTCGGCTGCCGCCGGCAGCCCGAGCTCGGTCGAGACGGCCGCCTCGATGGGTATCGGCGCCATCATGGGCGGCCTCTACCTCGGGTTCGACCTCGTCGAGAACATGGTCAAGCTCTACGACGACACTCTCGCCGCCACCAACCACCCCTACCCGATCACGCCGCGCAAGATGGTCGCGGTCGCCGGTGGTATGCACTGCGCCGAGACCACCGCCCAGGCCCGCCTCGAGGCGAAGCCCCTGTTCGAGATGGCCAAGCTGTCCACCGACGCATATGAGCGCCTGTCGAAGCTGTCGAAGGACTACGCCTACATGGGCGCTGTCAAGGACATCGACTTCAACGACGAAGAGTACATGTTCGAACGCTCCCAGGGCTTCATGGTCGGCGACCCCGAGCACTGCATCGAACACGTACAGCGATACGCCGACATGGGCGTCGAAGCACTCGTCCTACGTGTCGACAGCCTGCCCCACGACCAGCTGATGCGCTCGATCGAACTCTTCGGCAAGTACGTCATCCCCCGCTTCAAGCACCCCCGCAACGTCGTGCGCCCGGCCGACGACATCCTCGCCGAGATCCGAGCCGCCCGCCCCGCCCACGAAGAAGCACTCCGCCAGTTCAACGACACGCACAACC
>NZ_JBHYVB010000491.1:0-1266 GCF_042750115.1 Streptomyces sp. NPDC059455 | reverse complement strand
GCGGGCCTTGCTGGCTTCGTGCTGTACTCCTCGGCTGCGGCGGTCATGGGTAGTGCGGGGCAGGGAAGTTATGCCGCCGCGAACGCGTTCCTGGATGCGCTGGCCGCCTATCGTCGCGATCGGCAGTTGGCCGGTCAGTCGCTGGCGTGGGGGTTGTGGGCCCAGACCTCGGAGATGACCGGCCACCTGGAGGGTGCGGGTCTGTCGCGCCTGCGCCGCGGTGGCGTTCAGCCGCTGTCGACGGAGCAGGGCTTGGCGCTGTTCGAGGCCGCCGCCGCCCTGGGTGCGTCGTTGGCGATCCCGGCCCGACTGGACCTGAGCGGGCTGTCCCGCAGCGGGCGCCCGGTGCCTGCGCTGCTGCGGGGTCTGACCGCTGGTGAGGTCTCCGCACGCCCGACTGCGGCCGTTGCCGTGGCTGCCGGTGGTCTGGCGGCGCGGTTGGCCGCGTTCAGTCCCGCTGAGCGTGAGCATGACGTCGTGGAGGTCGTTCGGGCCGCTGCTGCCGTGGTTCTGGGTCACAGTCGCCCTGGGGACGTCGATCCCCAGCGGGCGTTCCGGGACATGGGCATCGACTCGCTGACCGGTCTGGAGCTGCGCAACCGGCTGGCGAGCGAGACGGGCCTGAGCCTCCCCGCCACCTTGGTCTTCGACCAGCCGACACCGTTGGAGGTTGCCCGGTTCCTGGTGGCCGAGGCCTGCGGGCCGGAGGAGCCTGTCGGCGAGAGCGCCGTGCCGGTGGTCCGTGTTGGCACGGATGAGCCGGTGGCGATCGTCGGTATGGGGTGCCGGTTCCCGGGCGGGGTGGAGGACCCGGAGGGCTTCTGGCAGCTGGTTGCTTCGGGGACCGATGCGATGTCGGGCTTCCCGGTGAACCGCGGTTGGGAGACGCCCGACCTGTCCGAGTCCGGCGATGAAGGTACCGCTTTCGCCCCGGTGGGTGGATTCCTCTATGGCGCTGGTGAGTTCGATGCGGAGTTCTTCGGGATCAGTCCGCGTGAGGCGTTGGGGATGGACCCCCAGCAACGGTTGTTGCTGGAGACGTGTTGGGAGGCGCTGGAGGACGCGGGCATCACTCCGGGTTCGCTGAAGGGTACTGACACGGGTGTCTACGCCGGGATCGTCGCCTCGGGGTACCGGATCAGTGAGCAGGACGGCGCCGGCGGCTTCGGGATGACCGGGACGACGGCGAGTGTGGCGTCGGGCCGGGTGGCGTACTCGCTGGGGTTGCAGGGTCCGGCCGTCTCGATCGACACAGCTTGCTCGTCG
>NZ_JBHYVB010000490.1:0-1310 GCF_042750115.1 Streptomyces sp. NPDC059455 | reverse complement strand
CATCCACCCCACCCGCCACCAAATCCCACAACCCCTCCGGCGAAACCACACCACCCGGATACCGACACCCCACCCCCACAATCGCAATCGGCTCCCGCGCGCGCTCCTCAACCTCGCGCAGGCGCCCCCGAGCCTCACGCAGGTCAACAGTGGCTCGCTTGAGGTACGTACGTAGCTGCGCCGCGTCCGCCATCGAGGAATTGCCTTCCTAGAAGATGTGGGCCAAGGGTTCAGAGGAGCTATACGTGTTACAGGTCGCCGTCGAGGAGTTCGAACAGCTCCTCATCAGTCGCTGCTTCGATACTGTCGGCGTCGGCGACGTCACCCGTGCCGCGCTTCTTGAACTGGGTCAGAACATCGGTCAATCGACCAGCCGCCAGGGAATGCTCCTCGTCGGCAAGGGAAACGTTGCCGAGCATTGCGTGGAGCTTCTCGATTTCCGCCAGCACGCCGTGTGCGCTGTTCCGTTCCGATTTCAAGACGCTGTCACCCAGGCGTGAGGCCAGATACTTCGCGAGAGCTATGGAAGTCGGGTGATCGAAGACCACGGTGGTGGGCAGCCGAAGACCTGTTGCCGTACCGAGGTGATTGCGTAGTTCCACCGCGGTAAGGGAATCCAAGCCCATTTCGAGGAGCCCGCCCTCTGCGTCGATGTCGTGGGGGTCGGTTCGTCCCAATACGGTGGCAAGGTGGGTACGGACCAGGTCGAGCAGCAGTTGCTCCCGCTCTTCGGGAACGGCCATGGCGATTCGCTCGCGCCACTCGGTGCCCGAGCCACCACCGTGCCCGGCCGCTGCCTTCCGGACCGGCCTGCGCACCAGCTGACGCAGCACCGGCGGTACCGGTACCGGCCGATCCCCCAACGCCTTCAGATCCATCCGAACCGGCAGCACCACAGCACGGCCCGCATGCATCGACCGATCAAACAGCGCCAAGGCATCTTCAGTAGCCATCGGCACGATTCCCGAGCGGTGTGCACGGGCCGCATCAGCAGCGCTGAGGTTTTGGGTCATCCCGCTGGCCTGTGCCCACAGGCCCCAGGCGAGGGAGAGGGCGGGCAGGCCGAGGGCGTGGCGGTGCTGGGCCAGGGCGTCGAGGAAGGCGTTGGCCGCCGCATAACTCCCCTGCCCACCAGCACCAAGCGTGGCCGCGACGGAGGAGTAGAGCACGAACGCCTCCAACCCCATGTCCCGGGTCAGCTCATGCAGATACCAGGCCGCATCCACCTTCGGAGCCAACACCCGCCGGACACGCTCCTCGGTCAACCCCTCCACGACACCGTCATCCACCACCCCCGCGGTATGCACCAC
>NZ_JBHYVB010000489.1:0-1362 GCF_042750115.1 Streptomyces sp. NPDC059455 | reverse complement strand
ATGGCCGCCGCGATCTGGCACAACCACCAGACCGGCGCACCCACCCCCAGGTCGCTGATCGCCTTCGACCACTGACATCGGACTTACTCGTCTAGTGCTGTGACCGGGATGGTTCACCGTGATCGGAAGGCGGCTCGCGGGACGAGCGCACGCGAAACGGCTGGTATTACTGGGGCATGCAGGAAGAGATTGCACGCTCCGCGATCGACACGTTCATCTCCGCGTTCAACGCCTCGGACGACAGCTATGTGACTGCCCTGCTCTCCCAGGCTCTGACCTCAGACGTGGTCTTCTGGGGGCCGTTGGGCCGCAGCGAAGGAATCGCGGCGGTCGAGCGGTTCGTGCTGGACATCCGGCGCCACCCGGCGGGGACCGGCACGATGGTGCGCTGCTCGGCGGTGGACATGCCTGACGAGTGGGCCCGGTACCAGTGGGTCTTTACCACGCCGGATGGAGGTCCCCGCCTGGCGGGAACGGACGTCGTCCATCTGCGGCGGAGCCTCATCGACCAGGTCATCGTCTTTGCGGGGGAGATCGAACCGTCCGCCTCCTGAGTCATCCTTCTGTCGCTGTCCTTCTCCTGAACTCGCCCCCTTCGGCGCTCGGGGGCTGCGGTTTGCGGTTGGTCTGCTTGTGTAAGAAGCTGTTGTCTTTTCGATCTTGAGCGGTGGCGGTCGAACGAGGGTTCCCGGTCGGGTGATCCTGCCCTGGCGAGAGCATGAAGACGGGGCCTCCTGAACAGCTCGTGGGTGTCGAATCCATAGAGCACCAGGAGGCCCCTGTGCCGCAGTCTCCCGTGTCGGTGATCTGGCAGTCCAACTGGGCTGCTCCATCGTGTGATTGCCTCGCGCACGTGTACGGCAACGCGGTTGACTGGCCCGAGCGGCAGCGCCGGTACCCGACGGACATGACGGACGGGGAGTGGGCGGCCATCCGGCCGCTGCCGCCGATGCCGGGCTGGATGCGCGGCCGGGGCGGGCAACCGGAGGCGTATTGCCACCGCGCGATGCTCGATGCGATCCGCTACCTGGTCGACAACGGCATCAAGTGGCGCGCCATGCCGGTGGACTTTCCACCGTGGGACCGGGTGTATGCATTCTTCCGCCGCTGGCGCGACCACGCCCTCGTCAAGGAGTTCCACGACCGGCTGCGCGGCCAGGTCCGCGAGCGGCTGGGCCGGGACACGGAGCCGACGGCTGGCGTGATCGACTCGCAGTCCATCAAGGCGGACGCCGTCGTGGGCGCCGACAGCCGCGGCTTCGACGGTGGCAATTATCTGGGGGCGTCGGTTATGGCGGGTCGGGCCGATCGGAGCTGGTGGACGGCGGTGTTGTAGGGGCTGAGGCCGGCGATAACTACAGG
>NZ_JBHYVB010000488.1:0-1371 GCF_042750115.1 Streptomyces sp. NPDC059455 | reverse complement strand
TCGCCCGCACTCGCCGCACCCCCCCCTACCCGCTCCTGGGCGGTCACACCCGGGTGCGGCCTCGGGTCCGGCCCCAACCCCTGGCGCGGGGGGGGGGGCGCCCCCGCCCGCCCGGCGCCGCGGCCACGCTGCTGGAGTTCACCGTCAACCCGCCGGACGGCGCCTCGGTGCTCGTCCCCGCCGGGTTCCAGAGCGCCGCCTCGACCCCGGCGGGCCAGGTCGTCTACGAGACGGACCAGGACCTGTACGCCACCCCGGCCACCCTCGCCGATCTCGCCGTCCAGGAGGCCGGAACGATCCAGGCCCTGCCGCTGGGACCGGCCGGACCCAGCCGTCCCTTCGAGCCCTTCGGCCGCGATCCGCGGCCCGGCAACGCGCTGTGGATCGGACTCGCCGGACCGGCCGCCCCCTACCCGCGGCTGTCGCTGGGCTTCGTGGTCGTCGCCGCGCCGCCCGCCCCGGCGGCCTCCGGCGGCACCGCGCCCCTGCCGCTGCCGCCCGCGCCGCTGCTGCGCTGGGACGTACTGGACGGCACCCGGCTCGTCCCCGCCGAGCTGATGCGGGACTCCACGGCCGGGTTCGGCGCCAGTGGGACCGTCGAGCTTCGGGTCCCGCGGTCATGGCAGCCGGGCAGTCCGTCCGGCACCCGGCCCCGGCTGCGCTGGCTGCGCCTGCGGATCGCCCACGGAGCCTTCGCCGGACCCGCGCCCGTGCTGTCCGGGCTGCGGCTGAACGTGGTCGCCGCCACCGCCGCCCGCACCATCCGCGACGAGCCGCTGCAGCCCGTCCAGGACCCGGCGGCCACCGGGCTGCGGCGCATGAAGCTCAGCCAGGTGCCCATCCTCGCCGGATCCGTGGTCATCGAGGTCGACGACGACACGGGCGGCGATGTGTTCGGCACCACGGTGGGCACATCGGCCGGAACCTCGTCCCGGTGGCGCGAGGTGGAGAGCCTGGCCGGATACGGCGCCGACGACCGGGTGTTCACCGTGGACCACGAGAGCGGCGAGGTGACCTTCGGGGACGGCGTCAGCGGCGCCGCCGTCCCGCCCGGCTTCCGCAACGTCCGCGCCGTGCGCTACCGCGTCGGCGGCGGCAGCGCCGGGGCCGTGGCGGCGGGCGCGGTCAACGGGGTGGTGACCGCGCTGCCGTTCGTCACCGGTGTGAGCAACCCCTTCCCGGCCTCCGGCGGAACGGACGCCGAGCCCGACGCCGACGCCATGCGCCGCGGCGCAGGTGAACTGCGCGCCCGCGGCCGGGCCGTGGCCCCGGCCGACTACGGGCAGCTCGCCACCCGCGCGCCCGGCGCCTCGGTGGCCCGCGCCCGGGGCGTGTCCGGTCTGCACCCCGACTTCGCCGGGATGCCGATCC
>NZ_JBHYVB010000487.1:0-1393 GCF_042750115.1 Streptomyces sp. NPDC059455 | reverse complement strand
CTTCACAGAGTTGGAGGCGGCCCGTACGGTCATTCGACCCGAATTACCAAACGGACCGTATGGACAACTTCTGCACTCCACCCGTGCAGGGCGACTCGTTACGAATGTCGGACGAGGTTCGCGCGCAGCACCTCTTCGATGTCCAACTCCACCTCGCGCGTGTGAACCCCGGCCGCGAGTGCTGCCCGGGCAAGCTCTCCAGACGCGGGGGTGAACGTTTCGCCGAGCAGGCGGTCTTCCGCGCGCAGTGCGTCCTCAAGCGCGCCGTCGGCCGCGTCGATTGCGTCGGTAGCCGCGGCGCGGACACCGTCGGGCAGAGTCGCGATGGTCAGTGCGACCCACTCAACATATTCGTCCAGTTCTGCGGCGGGCAGAGCTCGGTTCACCCATCCCCACCGCTCGGCAGTCGCCGCGTCGACGAGCCCGCCTGTCAGCACGATCTCGAGAGCGCGAGCGCGACCCACGAGGCGGGGTAGGTGGGCAGTTGCACCGGCTCCAGGGACGATGCCGATCAGTGTCTCGAACTGGCCGAACGCCGCAGTCTCGAGGGCCGCGAATCGCAGATCCAGGCTGGAGACCAGCTCGGATCCACCGCCACGGGCGAGTCCCGCGACTTTGGCGATGGTGGTCTGAGGCAGACGCCGCCAGCGTTCATGAAGCCGCATCATCGGGCCCGTCCCGACAAGCGTCTCCTCCGCGATCGGGAGGGCGGCGTAGGTCGCGGGGTCCTCCACGAATGACAGGTCGCCGTGTGCCAAGAAGAACTCCGGATTGGTGCTCTGGACCACGATGACGTGCAGATCGGGATCATTCTCGGCCGATGCAGCGACGGCGTCCAGGTCGAGCATGAGCTGCGCCGTCATCAGGTTGATGGGCGGAACATCAATCGAGACCCATAGCACTCCGTCCTGGCGCTTGAGATTGAGGCTGGGCAGGGACTGTTCGGTCATGAGATTCCTTTGGGTTGACGGTATCTCTGGTATACCTGGCACATGACAGGTACTTCAACGCAACCTGGTATCCGCGAAGATCGGGCCGGGGACGAGACCATCGTCGGCCCGCAGCGCGAGCTCCTGGATCAGCTGCTGGACAAGTGGGGTCAACTGCTGCTGGTCGCGTTGTGCCAGCAGCCGCGACGCTTCAACGAGCTCAAGAGAGAGCTCGATGGGGTCACTCAAAAATCGCTGGCGCAGGCACTGCGACGGTTGGAACGCAACGGCCTCGTCGAGCGCCGGGTACTGACGCAACGCCCCGTTGCTGTGGAGTACCGGATCACGCCGCTGGGTCGCACGCTTGAAGAGCCCTTCTCGATCCTGCGCGTCTGGACCGCCGACCACCTCCCCGAAGTCGAACGACACAGGGCTGCATTTGACGAAGGCGCGGACACCCTTTA
>NZ_JBHYVB010000486.1:0-1395 GCF_042750115.1 Streptomyces sp. NPDC059455 | reverse complement strand
GGGGGGCGCATAACAGCGCCGGCCACCCCGGCGGCGCGGCCCCCCCGGGCCCCCCCCCCGCGGCTCGCCGATATCGCCGCCCAGGCCAAGGTCAGCGAGGCCACCGTCAGCCGGGTGCTCAACGGTAAGGCGGGCGTGGCGGCCGCCACCCGGCAACGGGTGCTCGCCGCCCTCGACGTCCTCGGCTACGAACGGCCGGTGCGGCTGCGGCGACGCAGCGCCGGCCTGGTCGGCCTGGTCATCCCGGAACTGACCAACCCGGTCTTCCCCGCCTTCGCCCAGATCATCGAGCAGGTGCTGGCCGGTCATGGCTACACCCCCATCCTGTGCACCCAGATGCCCGGCGGCGCCACCGAGGACGAGCTGGTGGAGCAGCTGGAGGAGCGCGATGTGGCGGGCATCGTCTTCATGTCCGGACTGCACGCCGACACCACGGCCGACCCCGCCCGCTATGCCCGGTTGGCCGGGCGCAAGGTGCCGTTCGTGCTGATCAACGGCTACCACGAGCACATCCAGGCCACGTTCGTCTCGCCCGACGACCGGGCGGCCGCGCGGATGGCCGTCCGCCACCTGGCCGCGCTCGGCCACCACCGGATCGGCCTCGCGGTGGGGCCCGCCCGCTACGTCCCCGCGCTGCGCAAGGTCGAGGGGTTCCTCGCGGCGAGCGCGGAACTGCTGGACCGACCGGCGGACGAGGCACGGGAGTTGGTACGGCATACGCTCTTCAGCGTCGAGGGCGGGCAGGTGGCCGCGGCCACGCTGCTGGACCAGGGCTGTACGGGCATCGTGTGCGGCAGCGATCTGATGGCGCTCGGGGTGATCCGGGAGGCGGCCCGGCGCGGGCTGCGGGTGCCGCACGATGTGTCGGTGGTCGGCTTCGACGACTCCCCGCTGATCGCCTTCACCGATCCCCCGCTGACCACCGTCCGCCAGCCGGTGCAGTCGATGGCGACGGCGGCGGTGGGGGCGCTGCTGGAGGAGATGGCTGGAAACCCGGTCCAGCACACGGAGTTCGTCTTCCAGCCGGACCTCGTGGTTCGTGGCTCGACGGCCAGGCTGCGCTAGGGGGTGCCCGGCGGCTCGTGATGCCTGCGGCGGGCCGTTCCCCTACCCGCCCCTTCCCTCAACTGGGGCTCCGCCCCAGCCCCCGGCCAGCGAGCTGATCGCGGCGACGGTCGGCTCGTCGGCCCTGCTGGGGCCCAGGGGGAGCGAACCCGGGGCTCCGCCCCAGAGCCCGCCCAGACGATCCGGATGCGCGTGGGCGTCCGCCCGGTCATTCGCCGCGGCGACCGCGGTCAGCCCGCTGGCGCAGGTGCTCAGGCCCTGACCGCCCACCGCGAGAGCTGATCGCGGCGACGGTCGGCTCGTCGGCCCTGCTGGGGCCCAGGGGGAGCG
>NZ_JBHYVB010000485.1:0-1401 GCF_042750115.1 Streptomyces sp. NPDC059455 | reverse complement strand
GCTGCGCGAGAGCGCCGACTAGAGCGACGAGGCCGACCACCGCCAGCCCGGGTGCAGGCGTCCGACCAGGGCGGATGACATTCTCGGCAAGCGCAGGATCCCAGAGTCAGTGGTCCGCTGCGCCCGCCTCCACGACCCACTTCATGGGCTGGCCCGTTATCGCGGCAATCATGTCGTAGTCCTGGTCGTAGTGCAGCACGGTCACCGCATGCCGTTCGGCCGCTGCCGCGATCAGCAGGTCGGGCAGGGACAGTGCGCGGTGATTGCCTTTGGCGATGGCCTGTCGCTGGATGTCTTTGGCCCGGTCCCACACCTCGTCTGGCATCGGAAGGTAATCGAAGCCGGACAGGAACCAGTGCAGACGCTTCGCGTCGTTGTCATTGCGTGCGGAGTACATCACCTCCATCTCGACCGGTCCGCACACAGCCAGTACGCCATCCTCGTGGAGTGGGTCGAGAACCTCCGCCACCTTCGGCTTGCGCCATCGCTGGAGGGCGGAGTTGTCGATCAGGAAGCGCTCACTCACGCCGCGTTCCTGCTGTCGGGCTCCGTCCGGCTGTCGTAGGTCAGGTCCAGGTCACCGGACTTAATCGCGTCGATGCCCTCCTGTCGCAGCCGACGCTTAACAGCTTCCTCCATGGCCATACGCACAGCCTTGGCCTTCGTCTTCACGCCGTACAGGCGCATGGCGTGTTCCACCATCTCATCGTCGAGATCGATCATGGTGCGGGACATTGAAAACTCCTCTCGTCGGGCACAGCAACCTTGGAAATGATAGCAGTGTGGGGCGTTGAAATGGTGTCGTTTTAGGGGTCGACGGTCGTGTGGGTGTCGTTGCGGCCTTGAGTGGACAGCGCAACCGCAAAGGGGCTCCGTTCGATGATCAAGCCTGTGGCCTGGATGTATGGATTGCTGGAACTCGCGGTGGTTGCTGGGCGTGCCACGCCCCAGTAGCGGTTTCCTCGACTCCCGCGCCGGGGTCGTGTGGGGCGACTTCCGTGAGGCGCTGAGGGTGTTGGGCGGATCTGATTCCAGGCTGGTGGTGTCGAAAGAGGAGCGTTCGGGATTTCGGGGCGGCTGCGAGTCTCGCTGGGGGTGTGCGGGGTGGAGATATGCGGTTCATAGCGGTCCGGGTCGGTGGATGGTTGGGTGTTGGCGTGAAGCGTTGTGGTGGCAGGAGGGATGTGTTCGGGAGTCGGATGTTGGGAGCGGTGTTCTCTTGCTCCGTACGGCGATGTGAGGCTCCGAGGCGCTCTGCTACAGTCCGGTACGGATCATTGCGGAGAGTTGTCGCGCGGCTGGGGGTCAAGGGGTCGCAGGTTCACATCCTGTCGTCCCGACGGTGCGGAGGGTCTTCGCAGGTCAACGCCTGTGAGGGCCCTCTTTTCGCGCTCCCGTTTC
>NZ_JBHYVB010000484.1:0-1465 GCF_042750115.1 Streptomyces sp. NPDC059455 | reverse complement strand
GGCGGGGCCCGGGGACGGTGTTGATCACCGGTGGCACTGGAACGCTGGGCGGTTTGGTGGCCCGGCATCTGGTGGCCGAACACGGAGTAGAGCATCTGTTGCTGGTCAGCCGCAGGGGCGCGGATGCGCCGGGGGTGGCCGAGTTGGTGGCTGAGCTGGAGGCGGCCGGGGCGTTGGTCACCGTGGCCGCGTGTGATGTGGCCGACCGTGATGCGGTGCGTGAGCTGCTGGCTGGTGTTCCGGTGGAGGTGCCGCTCAGGGGTGTGGTGCATGCCGCGGGTGTGCTGGATGACGCGACTTTGGAGGGTCTGGGCCGGGAGCAGATTGAGCGGGTGCTGGCGCCGAAGGTGGATGCGGCTTGGCATCTGCATGAGCTGACCCAGGGCATGGACCTGGAGGCGTTTGTCCTGTTCTCCTCGGCCGCGGGTGTGTTGGGCAATGCCGGACAGGCCAACTACGCGGCGGCCAATACCTTCCTGGACGCTCTGGCTCAGCACCGTCACGCCCAGGGTCTGCCCGCGGTGTCCCTGGCCTGGGGACTGTGGGAACAGGACAGCGGGATGACCGGTCACCTGGGCCATGAGGACCATGCACGCCTGAACCGCACCGGTATCACCCCCATGACCACCGAAGAAGGCCTTGCCCTTTTCGATGTCGCTCAGGGTGTGGGGCGTGGTGTGGTGTTGCCGGTGCGTGTGGATGTGCGGGCGTTTCATGGGCGTGGTGGTGTGTCGGTTCCGGCGTTGTTGCGGAATGTGGTGCGGGGTGCGGTGCGGCGGGTTGTGGTGGGTCGGGATGGGTCTGGTGCGTGGCGGGATCGGTTGGCGGGGGTGGTGCCGCGGGAGCGTGAGCGGTTGCTGCTGGAACTGGTCCGTTCCCATGTGGCGACGGTGCTGGGGCATGCGGACCCTGCTGGAATCGACGCCGACCGCGCGCTGAGGGACCTGGGCTTCGACTCCCTGACCGCGGTCGAACTGCGTAACCAGCTTGGGGCGGCCACCGGGCTTCGACTCCCGACCACCTTGGCGTTCGACCATCCCAGCCCACGCGCTGTCGCCTCGTACCTCGGGCAGGAGTTGGGTGCGGGTGTGCGGGCGGATGCTGCTGTTGCGGTGCCGGCTGTGGTGGGCGTGGACACGGAGCCGATTGCGATTGTGGGGGTGGGGTGTCGGTATCCGGGTGGTGTGGCCTCGCCGGAGGAGTTGTGGGAATTGGTGGCCGGCGGGACGGACGCCATTTCCGGCTTCCCCGTGGATCGTGGTTGGGATCTGGAGGGGTTGTATGACCCGGATCCGGGTCATGCGGGGACGTCGTATGTGCGGTCGGGTGGGTTTTTGCATGATGCGGCGGATTTTGATGCGGAGTTTTTCGGGATGTCGCCGCGTGAGGCGTTGGCGGTGGATCCGCAGCAGCGGTTGTTGTTGGAGGCGTCGTGGGAGGCGATGGAGCGGGCGGGGATTGATCC
>NZ_JBHYVB010000483.1:0-1468 GCF_042750115.1 Streptomyces sp. NPDC059455 | reverse complement strand
GAGCCGATTGCGATTGTGGGGGTGGGGTGTCGGTATCCGGGTGGTGTGGCCTCGCCGGAGGAGTTGTGGGAATTGGTGGCCGGCGGGACGGACGCGATCTCCGGCTTCCCGGTCGATCGTGGCTGGGATCTGGAGGCTCTGTACGACCCGGACCCGGACCGTGCGGGGAAGAGCTATGCCATCGACGGTGGCTTCCTGAACGATGCCGCGGACTTCGATGCGGAGTTTTTCGGTATGTCGCCGCGTGAGGCGTTGGCGGTGGATCCGCAGCAGCGACTGTTGCTGGAAGCGTCCTGGGAGGCGGTGGAGCGAGCCGGGATCGATCCGGCTGAGCTGCGCGGCTCGGCCACGGGTGTGTTCATGGGGGTGATGTACAGCGACTACGCCTCCAGGCTGAGGAAGTTCCCGGGGGAGCTCGAGGGCTACCTGGTCTCCGGCAGCGCGGGAAGCGTGGCGTCGGGGCGTCTGGCGTACACCTTTGGGTTCGAAGGTCCTGCGGTGACGGTGGACACCGCGTGTTCGTCGTCGTTGGTTGCCTTGCACCAGGCCAGTGCGGCGCTGCGCAGCGGTGAGTGCTCGATGGCCCTGGCCGGTGGAGCGACGGTGATGTCCACCCCGGGTCTCTTCCTGGAATTCTCCCGTCAGCGTGGCCTGTCGGTGGACGGCCGGTGCAAGGCGTTCGCGGACGCGGCGGATGGGACCGGGTTCGGTGAGGGTGTTGGTGTGTTGTTGTTGGAGCGGTTGTCGGATGCTCGGGTGCGGGGGCATCGGGTGTTGGCGGTGGTGCGTGGTTCGGCTGTGAATCAGGATGGGGCGTCGAATGGGTTGACGGCGCCGAATGGTCCGTCGCAGGAGCGGGTGATTCGGCAGGCGCTGGCCAATGCGCGGTTGTCGGCGGCGGATGTGGATGCTGTTGAGGGTCATGGGACGGGGACCCGGTTGGGTGATCCGATCGAGGCGCAGGCGTTGTTGGCTACTTATGGGGTGGAGCGTGAGGGTGGTCGGCCGTTGTGGTTGGGGTCGTTGAAGTCGAACATCGGTCACACGCAGTCGGCTGCTGGTGTGGGTGGTGTGATCAAGATGGTCATGGCCCTGAACCGCGAGATGCTGCCGCGCACGTTGCATGTGGACCAGCCGTCCTCGCATGTGGACTGGGACACGGGTGAGGTTGAACTGCTCACCGAGTCGGTGGTTTGGCCGCGTGGGGAGCGGGTGCGGCGGGCTGGGGTGTCTTCCTTCGGTGTGTCGGGGACCAATGCGCACGTCATTCTTGAGGAAGCGTCGGCAGAGGAAGCCTCGAGTGTGGAGGTGGTTTCCGCTGGCGGTGGTGTGGTGCCGTGGGTGGTGTCGGGGCGTAGTGCGGGTGCGTTGGTGGCTCAGGCGGGTCGGTTGCTGGAGTATGTGGGTGCTGTCCAGGCTGGTGGTGGTGGCGTGGATGTGGTGGGTGTGGGGCGTGCTCTGGTGGGTT
>NZ_JBHYVB010000482.1:0-1531 GCF_042750115.1 Streptomyces sp. NPDC059455 | reverse complement strand
ACCGCTGCACCGCAGACAGCACAGCGAACAGCGACTCCCGCGCCCCGACAACCACGTCCTCACCACCGCTCGTCGGGCAGGACAGCACCACGGTTCCGGGCACCGCCTCGCCCTCATCGAGCACGCTGATCAACGCGGACACGTCCTCGTAGCAGGCACACGACGCGCCCGCACGGCTCACCGCCTCACCCAGCCCGGCATCCGGCCCTACGAGCGCCCACGAACTCCCAGCAGCCGATGCCCGGGGAGGGTCCAGAGGTTGCCAGTCCAGCTGGAAGAGGGAGTCGTACCGGCTGGTCTGGGCCGCCTGCAACTGCTCAGCCGAGATGGGCCGCAGAGCCAGAGACTCGATGGAGATCACCGGCTGGCCCGCCGCGTCCGCCACCTCCAACGCCACCGCATCCGACCCCACCCGGGCTAGTCGCACCCGCACCACCGACGCACCCGAGGCATGCAACCGCACCCCCGACCACGCAAACGGAACACGCACCGAACCCGACCCCAACTCCACATCCGGCCGCTGCTCGAAGCCCGTCAACGCCACCGCATGCAAAACAGCGTCCAGCAACGCCGGGTGCACTCCGAACCGCTCCGCCTCAGCCACACACTCCTGCGGAAGACGAACCTGAGCGAACACCTCCTCACCACACCGCCAGACCGCCTCCAACCCCCGAAAAGCCGGACCATAACCAAACCCACGCTCAACAAACCCGGTATAAAACCCCTCCGGATCCGACATCACCACCTCAGCACCCACCGGAGGCCACTGCTCCAACACCACCCCACCACCACCAGCAGCTGACTCCCCCGCCACCAGCAACCCGCTCGCATGAGAGCTCCACACCCCGTCGACCACATCTGGACGGGACCGCACCTGAACGCTGCGACGCCCATCCTCTTCTGCCTCGCCGACCACGACCTGAAGCTGGACACCACCCCGCTCCGCAAGGATCAGCGGATCCTGAAGAGTGAGTTCCTCCACCGCGTCACAGCCCACATGAGCCGCGGCGCTGAGAGCCAACTCGACCAGTGCCGCTCCCGGCACCAGCACCGAGCCCAGCACTCGGTGATCAGCCAGCCATGGATGCGTCTCCAGCGACAGCCGACCTGTGAGGAAGACCCCGCCGCCGGCGGGCGGTTCCAGAGCGGCTCCGAGCAGTGGGTGTTCGACGATTTCCAGGCCGAGGTCGGTGGCATCGGCTGTGTGGTGCGGGGCCTCGAGCCAGTAGCGCTGCCGTTGGAAGGCGTAAGTGGGCAGGCCCAGGGGAACCCCCGAGGTATTGCTATCGCCGAACGCGGGGGCCCAGTCGATAGACGCGCCCATCGTGAACTGCCGTGCCAGACAGGTCAGCACGGCATTGACCTCGGGCTGATCCCGGCGCAGGGAAGCGATGACCTCCGGCTCGTTGCCGGAACCAGGGTCGTTGTGGTGGGCGAGGCAGTTGTGGGTCATGGCGGTCAGAACGCCATCGGGCCCCAGCTCCACAAACCGTGTCACCTGACCGTCCCCGGCCAGCCACTCCACACCCGG
>NZ_JBHYVB010000481.1:0-1570 GCF_042750115.1 Streptomyces sp. NPDC059455 | reverse complement strand
GACAGCCCGGGGGCTCTGCCCCAGCCCCCGGACCCTGGGGCTCTGCCCCAGCCTCCCGGACCCCGGGGCTTCGCCGCTTCCCGCGGCGTCGATATGCGGCTCCGCCGCGTGGGACCCGCGGGGTCCAGGGGCGGAGCCCCTGGTATCGGGAAGGGGCGGGGAGGGGAGCGGCCCGCCGCAGGCGTCACGACCCGTCGGCCTCCCACCCGAACCGGCTGAGCAGCGTGGCCGCGGCGCACGATGCCGCATCATGGGTGTGTTGATCGCACCCTTCGCCGGAGTTTGTTCTGAGTACCGCCGTCGCCGAGACCCTCGCTGTCGTCCTGCTCCTCGGCGTACTCGCGTTCGCGGTGGTACGGCCCCGGGGTCTGCCGGAAGCGGTCGCGGCCGTGCCCGCCGCCGGGATCGTGGTGGCCATCGGGGCGGTCTCGCCCTCCCGGGCCTGGGCGGAGGCCCGGGAACTGCTGCCCGTCGTGGGCTTTCTGGCCGCCGTACTGCTGCTGGCCCGGATGTGCGCGGACGAGGGGCTCTTCGAGGCGGCGGGGCAGGCCGTGGCGCGGGCCTGCGCGGGGCGTACGGACCGGCTCCTGGGCGGGGTGTTCGCCGTCGCGGCCGCCGTGACCGCCGTGCTGAGCCTGGACGCCACCGTGGTGCTGCTCACGCCCGTGGTGTTCGCCACGGCGGCCCGGCTCGGGGCGCGGTCCCGGCCGCATGTGTACGCCTGCGCCCATCTGTCGAACTCGGCGTCCCTGCTCCTCCCGGTCTCCAACCTCACCAATCTGCTCGCCCTGGAGGCCGGCGGGGTCTCCTTCACTCGGTTCGCCGTGTTGATGGGGCCCGCCTGGCTGGTGACCATCGGCATCGAGTACCTGGTCTTCCGCCGCTTCTTCGCCGACGATCTGGCCGCGGGGACCAGCGAGCCCCCGCCCGCCGACTGGCCCCGGGTGCCGGTGTTCGCGGTGACCGTGCTGCTGCTGACCCTCGCCGGGTTCGTCGGGACCTCGTTGGCGGGCCTGGACCCCCAGTGGGCGGCCTGGGCGGGCGCTCTCGTGCTGACCGTAAGGGCGCTGCGGCGCCGCCGGGCGACCGTAAGGGAGGCGGTCGGCGCGATCGGGCCGCTGTTCTGCCTGTTCGTGCTGGCGCTCGGGGTGGTGGTCCAGGCCGTGCTGGCGGGCGGCCTCCAGGGGGCGCTGGACCAGGTGCTGCCCACCGGGGCGGGCCTGCCCGCGCTGCTCGGGATCGCGGCGGTCGCGGCGGTGCTGGCGAACCTGATCAACAACCTGCCCGCCGTGCTGGCGCTGCTGCCGATCGCCTCCGGGGGCGGCCCCGGGCCCGTGCTCGCCGTGCTGATCGGCGTCAACCTGGGGCCCAACCTCACCTATGTCGGCTCCCTGGCCACCCTGCTGTGGCGGCGCATCGTCCACCGCCACGACCCGGAGAACGGCTCCGACCTGGGGGTGTTCACCCGCCTGGGGCTGCTGACCGCACCGGCGACCGTGGTGGCGGCGACGGCGGCGATGTGGGCGATGCTGAGGGTCACCGGAAGCTGACGCCGACCGGAAGCTGACAC
>NZ_JBHYVB010000480.1:0-1684 GCF_042750115.1 Streptomyces sp. NPDC059455 | reverse complement strand
CCACCGCCATACCGGCCCACTGCGCCCCCTGACCGGGGAACACAAACACCGAACGACCCCGCACATCCGCCACACCACGCGTCACACCCGAGACGACCTCATCCCCGGCCAACGCGCCCAGCCGCTCCAGGAGCTCCTCGCGATCAGCCCCCGTCACCACCCCACGGTGCTCGAACACCGACCGCGTCCCCACCAGAGAGAACGCCACATCGGCGGCGCCCAGCTCCGGACGGGCCGCCACGAACTCCCGCAGCCTGCCCGCCTGAGCCCGCAGCCCGGCCGCGCTGCGGCCGGACACCACCCAGGCCACCGGTCCGTCGGCGACCTCGGCCTCGACGGCCTCCGCCGCCTCGGCCTCCGGAGCCTGCTCCAGGATCGCGTGCGCGTTCGTTCCGCTGATGCCGAACGAGGACACACCCGCCCGCCGGAGCTGCTCCGACCCGGGCCAGGGGGTCGACTCGTTCAGCAGCCGGATGTCGCCCTCGGACCAGTCCACCTGGCTGGACGGCTCGTCCGCGTGGAGCGTCTTGGGCAGGACGCCGTTCCGGATGGCCATCACCATCTTGATGACTCCGCCGACACCGGCGGCGGCCTGGGAGTGGCCGATGTTGGACTTCAGCGAGCCCAGCCACAGCGGCTTGTTCTCCGGCCGCTCCTTGCCGTAGGTGGCCATCAGCGCCTGCGCCTCGATGGGGTCGCCCAGCGAGGTGCCCGTGCCATGGGCCTCCACCGCGTCCACATCAGCGGGCGTCAGGCCGGCGTTCTTCAGCGCCTGGCGGATCACCCGCCGCTGCGAGGGGCCGTTGGGCGCGGTCAGACCGTTGGACGCGCCGTCCTGGTTGATCGCCGAGCCCCGGATGACGGCCAGCACCGGGTGGCCGTTGCGCCGGGCGTCCGAAAGCCGCTCCAGGAGGAGCAGGCCCACGCCCTCGGCCCAGCCGGTCCCGTCGGCGCCCGCGCCGAACGCCTTGCACCGCCCGTCGGGAGCGAGCCCGCCCTGCCGGCTGAACTCGACGAACATGCTGGGGGTGAACATGACGGCGACACCGCCCGCCAGGGCCAGTGAGCACTCCTCCTGACGGAGCGCCTGGCAGGCCCAGTGCAGGGCCACCAGCGACGACGAGCACGCGGTGTCCACCGTCACGGCGGGCCCCTCCAGGCCCAGGGTGTAAGCCACCCGCCCGGACACCACGGAGGTGGCGTTGCCCGCGAGCATCAGCCCCTCCACATCCGCGGGCATCTCGCTCACTCCGGCGCCGTAGCCGGAGGGCGAGGCGCCGACGAACACACCGGCCTGGCTGCCCCGCACCGACGCCGGGTCGATTCCGGCGCGCTCGAACGCCTCCCAGGCGGTTTCCAGCAGCAGCCGCTGCTGGGGGTCGGTGGCGAGCGCCTCCCGCGGGCTCATGGAGAAGAAGCCGGGGTCGAAGTCGCCGGGGGTCTCCAGAAATCCGCCCTCACGGACGGAGAAGGTGCCGGATCGCTCCGAGTCGGGGTCGAAGAAACCATCGACGTCCCAGCCTCGGTCAGGAGGGAACTCGGTGATGGCGTCGCCGCCCTCGGCGACGAGCCGCCACAGCTCCTCCGGCGTCTTCACGCCCCCGGGGTACCGGCCGCGCAACCCCCCCAATGCGGGGGGGGGCCCGGGCCCCCCCGCCCCCCGGGCTAGTGTGCCCCGCTCCGA
>NZ_JBHYVB010000479.1:0-1716 GCF_042750115.1 Streptomyces sp. NPDC059455 | reverse complement strand
TCGCTGCCCATGGTGGCTTCGCCGGGGTACATGCCCAGGGCGATGAGTACGTCGCGGAAGTTCAGACCGGCGGCACGCACCCCGACCCGCACCTCTCCCGGCAGGAGGCTCCGGGTGTCGGCGTCGGATCCGGTCAGTGTGAGGTTCTCCAGGGTGCCGCGGTCGCTGGTGTCCAGGTGCCAGGCGTCGGTGTCGCCCGGGGGCATCAGCGCGTCGGTGACTGCCGTGGTCGTCAGTCGGGGGAGGGTGATGGCGCCGTCGCGGATGCGGGCCTGGGGTTCGCCGGAGGCGACCAGGATGGGCAGGACCTCTTGGGAGGCGGGGTGGTCGTCGGTGTCGATGAGGACGATCCGGTCGGGGTGCTCCGTCTGGGCGGTGCGCACCAGTCCCCAGACGGCCGCGCCGGCCAGATCATCGCTGGATGCCTCGACGACGAGGGGGGTGGTGGTGTCTGCGGCCAGGTGTTCCTGTACCCGGGCCAGGGTTTGGGCGGTGATGCGGTGGGTGTCGGCCAGGACGTCGTCGCCGGTCGTGGGCACTGTGTACCGCTTGCAGTCCACCGTGATGGTGGGGGCGGCGGGGGTATAGGGGGACCAGTCAAGGTTGTACAGGTGGTCCGTACCGGGCCTGGCGCCGCGGAGATGATCGGCGGCGAGCGGCCGGGTGACCAGCGAGTCGATGGTGATGACGGGTTGGCCGGTGGTGTCGGTGGCCAGTAGGCGGATGGCGCCGGTGTGGTCGGTGTCGAGCCGGACCCGGAGGTGGGTGGCGTCGGTGGCGTGGACGGTCACGCCGGTCCAGGAGAACGGCAGGCGCGGCGTGCCGGCGTCCACGGTGCTGAGGGCGGCGGGGTGCAGGGCCGCGTCGAGTAGCGCCGGGTGCAGGGGATGCCCCGTGGCGGTACCTGCGGCGGTGGGCAGCTCGACCTCGGCGTAGAGAGTGCTTTCGCGTTGCCACAGGGCGCGGAGGCCTTGGAATGCGGGGCCGTAGTGGAGTCCGGTGTCGGCGAGTCGCTGGTAGGCGTTGGTGAGGTCGATTTGGTGGGCGTCAGCGGGTGGCCAGGCACCGAGCTCTGTTGCGGAGTGGGCCTCGCGGTTGAGGGTGCCGGTGGCGTGGCGGGTCCAGGTGCCGGTGGTGTCGCGGCTGTGGAGGGAGATGGGGCGGCGGCCGGTGTCGTCCTCGGCGCCCACGGTGACTTGGACGGGGGTGGGGCGGGTCAGTGTGAGGGGCGTGTGGATGACCAGTTCGTCCAGGGTGGTGTGACCGGTCTCGTCGCCGGCCCGGATCGCCATGTCGAGCAGTGCCGTGCCGGGGACGATGACGGTGTCGCCTACCGTGTGGTCGGCGAGCCAGGGGTGGGTGCTGGTGGACAGTCGCCCGGAGAGTACGAGCTCGCCGCTCTCGGCCATCGTGGTCACCGCGCCCAGCAGCGGGTGGTCCGTTGTCCCCAGACCGGCTCCCTCTACCTCGGCGCCCCCACCCGCGGTGTCCACCAGCCAGAACCGTTCACGCTGGAACGGGTAGGTCGGCAACTCCACACGTCGGCCCTGCGGGACTATGGCGGACCAATCGAGGGCCACGCCGCTGGTGTGGGCTTGGCCGGCGGCGGTGAGTACGGTCAGGACCTCGTTGTGGTTGCGGCGGGTGGTGGGGATGAGGTGGGTGGTTGGGGGGAGGGTGGTGCGGGCGAGGGCGGTGAGGGTGGTGTCGGGGCCG
>NZ_JBHYVB010000478.1:0-1725 GCF_042750115.1 Streptomyces sp. NPDC059455 | reverse complement strand
ATCCGACACCACCGGCGAGCCAGTCGTCACCGTCGACGCGCTGGTCACCCGGCCGGTCACCGCCGACCAGCTGCGACGAGCCGACTCGGGCCCGGACGGCCTGTACGCCCTGGAGTGGGTCTCCCACACTCCGGCGACGCCCGCGACCGTACCGGCCTTCGAGCGGTACGTGGTGGAGCCGACCGGAAACGACGTAGTCGCCGACGCCCACCGGGCCACCACCGACGCACTCGCGCACGTCCAGCGACACCTGACCGCGACCACCACCCCGCTCGTCGTCCAAGCGCCCTACGATGACCTCGCCGGCGCGGCCGTCTGGGGGCTGCTCCGCACCGCACAGACCGAACACCCGGGCCGCATCGTGCTGGTCGACACCGACGACGACCCCGCCTCCCAAGAGGTCCTGCCCAACCTGGTCGCCTCCGGCGAACCCCAGGCCCGCATCCGGGGCGGCACCATCACCCTCCCCCGACTCGCACGCCTGTCGGCGGACACCGAATCGGTCGCGATCGGCGACGGAACCATCCTCATCACCGGAGGCACCGGCAACCTCGGCTCCCTCATCGCCCGCCATCTGGTCGCCGAACACGGCGTCCGCGACCTGGTCCTGGTCAGCCGCCAGGGACCCGACGCGGACGGCGCCACCGAACTCACCGCCGAGCTCCAACAGCATGGCGCCCGCGTCCGCACCCTCTCCTGCGACACCACCGACCGTGCCGCACTCGCCACGCTCATCGACGAGATCGGACCGCTGACCGGCGTCGTGCACACGGCCGGGGCGCTGGCCGACGCCACCGTCGAGCACCTGGACGCCGACGCGCTGGCCACCACCCTCACCCCCAAGGCCGACGCCGCCTGGTGGCTGCACGAGCTCACCCAGGACCACCCCCTCACCCTCTTCGCCCTCTTCTCCTCCGTCGCCGGCATCCTCGGCTCACCCGGACAAGCCAACTACTCCGCCGCCAACGCCTTCCTCGACGCACTCGCCACCCACCGCCGCGGTCTGGGCCTGCCCGGCACCTCACTCGCCTGGGGATCCTGGCAGCGGGTCGGCGGACTGACCCGGAGCCTCAGCGCGACCGACCGGAACCGGCAGGCCCGCGCCGGACTGCGCCCGCTGTCGGACGCCGAGGGAACCGCCCTGTTCGACGCGGCGCTGGCCGCCGGGACCGGCCCGGTGGTAGCGGCGAGGCTGGACCTGACCGCGCTCGGTCGGGCCGAGGCGGTGCCGGAGGTGCTGCGGGACCTGGTCGTCCGGCGCGGCCGACGGCAGGCGGGCAACGCGGGCGACGCCTCGTGGGCCGACCGGGTCTCGGCGATGGCCCCGCAGGACCGGGTGAACGCCGTGGTCGAGTTGGTACGCGGCCGGGTGGCCTCGGTGCTCGGGCATAGCGACGCCCACCGGATCGCCGTCGACCAGGCGTTCAAGGAGCTGGGCTTCGACTCGCTGACCGCGGTCGAGCTGCGCAATCAGCTGACCGCCGCGACCGGGCTACGCCTCCCGGCGACCCTGATCTTCGACTACCCGACCACTGCCGCGGTGGCCGGGCTGCTGGCCGAACGGCTCTCCGGGCGGACCTCATCGGCGGTGTCGGACCCGCGAGTGGCACCGGTGTCGGCCACCGACAGCGAGCCGATCGCGATCGTCGGGATGGCCTGCCGACTGCCGGGTGGCGTGACCTCACCCGAGGAACTGTGGGAACTGCTGTCCTCAGGCGGCGACGG
>NZ_JBHYVB010000477.1:0-1745 GCF_042750115.1 Streptomyces sp. NPDC059455 | reverse complement strand
CCTCGTTGCGTTTGTAGTGGATCCACTTGCCGACCCGTGTGGCCTGTACCAGGCCTGCCCGCTCGAGGGTTGCCATGTACGAGGAGACTGTCGATTGCGCCAGCCCCGACTTGGCCTGCAGATGGCTGACGCAGACTCCGACCTCGTCCCGGTCGGCTATTGGCTCCCACTGAGCGAACTCGCAGTGAGGGTCCCGCAGCCAGTCCATGATTTGCAGCCGTGCAGGGTTCGCCAGCGCCTTCAAGGCCTCGACCGCAGCCAGAGGGGGCTCGTTCTCCGCGTCGCCTCCTGAGTTCGTTGCCTGTGACGTCGCCACGGTCGCCTCCTCGCCTCTCACACACCATCGTATCTCGATGTGACGAACCGAGTTCGCCCCCAGCCACACATTGACACATCGCGATATCGCGATATGGTCGTTTGCGTTCACGCCCCTCCGGTATCTGCCGCGTAACTGCCGTCCGCCGCGAACACCGGGGATACACAAGAGGAAGTACACGATGTCTGAGAGCAGCAAGCCGTTGATCGTCGTCGCGGGTGCCACTAGCAAGCAGGGAAGGAGCGTCGCCACCTCCTTGCTTGAGAGCGGCAGGTTCCGAGTGCGAGCCCTGACCCGAGACGCCGGCTCTGCCCAGGCCCGGAGCCTGGCAGGACTGGGAGCGGAGATCGCCGAGGTTCCTCTCGCGCTGGGTCACCAGCGCGAGCTCGTCGACGCGTTCAGATCGGCCGAGGGGGCCTTCCTGATGACCCCGCCCATCGCGCCACCCTCCACCGAGGAGTTCCCTCTCGGGCGCCAACTTGCCGATGCAGCGGTCGAGGCCGGAGTGATACACGTCGTCTTCAGTGCTCTCGAGAACGTCGACGAGCGGTCCTCGGGCACCAAGTACGCCCCGCACTTCACCGACAAGGCGCTCATCGCGGAGTACATCCGGACTCTGCCGATCGCGCACACCTTCATCATGCTCTCGTTCTTCTACACCAACGCGCTGGAGTACTACCCCCCGCGCATCGATGGTGACACGGTGCTCATGCCTTTCTACCTCCCCGAAGACTTCCGTGCCCCGTTCGTGGACCCACTCACCGCGACCGGGCCGGCCGCCCTCGAGGTGTTCTCCAACCCCGACACCTACCGCGGCGCCTGTCTGCCGGTCGTGGGGGACGTCATCTCCCCAGCCGAGATGGTCGAGGAGTTCTCCCGCGTCACCGGACTCAAAGCCGAATACCGCAGCGCCTACTCTCGCGAAGACCTGCTGACCTACTTCCCCGCGCTGGGAGAGAACCCTCTGCTGGTCGACGAGACCCTCGGCATGGTCCAGTACGCGGTCGACCTCGGATACTTCCGAGACGACCGCGACACGACGTGGAGCCGGCGCATCGATCCCAACACGCTGAGCTGGGAACAGTTCCTCCGCAAGACCGACTGGCATGGCCAGCCGGTCACCTTTGGTCACTAGACCCATCGCCGACGAGATCAGACACGCGCCATTCGGGAAGGCCTCGACGTTGTCTGAGCCCGTGGCGCGTGCCGCTGCGCGCTGCCATCACGCCAACACCTACTGCGTGAACTGCGACCTGCTCGTCGGTCTCGACGATCTCCACGTGATTGACGTCGACCGGGGTGATGGCGACCGATTGACTGTTCGGGTCGAGTCGGCGCGGATGGTGATGGGCTGCCGGACCTGCGGCGCGATCGCTCACTCCCACGGTCGACGCGAGGTGGTCCTAATCGACGCACCTTGCTTCGACCG
>NZ_JBHYVB010000476.1:0-1762 GCF_042750115.1 Streptomyces sp. NPDC059455 | reverse complement strand
CGGCCCTGGCCCTGGGGCGGCGCCCGCACCCGGCCCCGGTCCCGCGCCCACGCCCGACCCCGGGGCGGCGCCCGCCCCCGGCCCTGGGGCGGCGCCTACATCCGCCCCTGGCCCCGGGGCGGCGCCCACATCGGCCTCCGGTCCCGCCTCCGCGCCCGCCCCCGGGGCGGCGACCCGTCCGGCCGCGCCAGCGGGCGAGGTGGCGTCGGCCACACGGGTCCGTTCGGCCGTACGGGTCCGCGGCGACGTGCCCCGTCTGGCGCCGGGGCCGGGCGGGCCCGGGGCGTGGGGCCATGCGGCCGGGTGGCGCTGGGCCGCGTACGGGGGTGTGGTGGCCGCGACCGCGCTGCTGCACGTGTTCGCGGTGCTGATGCTCGCCGCGCACGCGTTGACGCTGTTCGTCTCGCGCGCCCCGCGCCGCGTGTGGTGGGGCTGGGGGAGCGCGGCGGCGGGGGCGGTGGGGGCGGTGGCGCCGCTGGCGGTGGTGGCCCGGCGGCAGAGCGCGCAGATCGCCTGGATACGCCATCCGACGCCGGGTCGGCTGTGGGCGGTGGTCGAGGAGTTCGCGGGCCCCAGCGCGCTCGTCCTCGCCGTCAACCTCCTGCTGATCGCGATCGCCGTGGTCCGCCCCCGCCGGACGGCGCTGACCGCGGTCGCCCTGCCCCTGATCTGCGTCCCGCCCGTCCTCCTCTTCGCCCTGGCCCTCCACCGCCCCTGCTTCCACGAGCGCTACCTCCTGTTCGCCCTGGCGGGCATCCCCCTACTGGCCGCGGCGGGGGTCGACCGACTGGCGGAGGCGGTGTCCGGCCGCCGCCGGGCCGTGACCGGTCGCCACCGTGCCGTGGTCGCCGCGGCCGGGGCTCTCGCGGTCGGCTGCGCGTCCGTCTGGCAGCTCCCGCTGCACCAGTGGGAGCGGGAGCCGTTGAGCCGTCAGGACGACCTGGCGGCGCTGTCCACCGCGGTGGGGCGGCTGACCCGGCCGGGTGAGCCGGTGCTGTACGACCCGCCCAAGGAACGGCGGATCGCCATCGCCTATCCGGGCCCCCTCGCCGGGCTGCGCGACATCGCGCTGAGCACCCCCGGCCCGGCCTCCGGCACGCTCTACGGGGTGGACGTCGGCCCCGCCGAGCTGCTGCGACGGCTGGACGGGACGCGCTCGGCATGGCTGATCGCGGCCGATGAACCGGAGGCACGCCGCCCGAAGGCGGCCGTGCTGACGGGGCACTTTCGGCTGGCGTACTCGCTGTGCCTGCCCGGTATTCGCCTGGAGCGCTATGTACGGGCGGGCCCGAGGACTGAACGCTAAGCTCTGCGGATGACCTTGGAATGGGAACAGGTAATCGTACATTCGGAAGATCCGGTGGCCTTGGGGCAGTGGTGGGCCGAGGCTCTTGGCTGGGTTGTGGTCCACTCCTCCGATGACGAGTTCGAGATCCGTCCGGAAACGGATCGCCTGCCAGGGTTGGACTTCGTCCGGATTGATGAGAGCAAGAAGGCCAAGAGCCGACTGCATCTCGACTTCAGGCCTGATGACCAGGACGCCGAGGTGGCTCGTCTGGTGGCGCACGGCGCACAGCGTGTTGATATCGGCCAGGGTGACCAATCGTGGATTGTCTTGGCGGATCCCGAAGGCAACGAGTTCTGCGTCCTTGCCCAGCGGCGTCAGTAAACGCCCCCGCGCCGCGCTCCGCCGTACTCGGGCCCCTCCCCGCAGTCCGCTGCGTCGCGACCGGCGGGTGCCCGGCGCTGTCTCTTCTAGACA
>NZ_JBHYVB010000475.1:0-1767 GCF_042750115.1 Streptomyces sp. NPDC059455 | reverse complement strand
CTCTACACCACCACCAACCCCCACCCCACACCCCTCCCCACCTACCCCTTCCAACACCACCACTACTGGCTCCCCCGAAACACCAGCAAGGGCGACATCGCCTCGGCCGGTCTCCACGACCCCGCGCATCCGCTCCTCACCGCCGCCGTCCACCTGCCCGACACCGGTGGCACCGTCCTCACCGGGCGCCTCTCCCTGACCACCCACCCCTGGCTGGCCGACCACACCGTGTCCGGCGCCGTACTCCTCCCCGGCGCCGCGATGGCCGAACTCGCCATCCGCGCCGGGGACGAGACCGACACCCCCACCCTGGAAGAGCTGGTCATCGAGCAGCCACTGGCCCTGCCGGACAGTGGCTCCCTGGACCTCCGGGTGGTCGTGGGCGGCCCCGACGAGTCCGAGCGACGGGACGTACGCGTCTACTCGCGCGCCGAGGAAAGCGCCCAGTGGACGGAGCACGCCACCGGCACGCTGGCCCAGGACACCACCGCGCCCCCGCCGCCCGCCGTGGCCGAGTGGCCGCCCGCCGGCGCCGAGCCGGTGGCCGTCGAGGGCCTGTACGAGCAGATGGCCGAGGGGGGTTACGACTACGGGCCGACCTTCCAGGGCCTGAGGGCGGTCTGGACCCACGACGGCGAGGTGTACGCGGAGGCCGCACTGCCGGAGGAGCAGACGGAGGCCGCCGGACGGTTCGGCATCCACCCGGCGCTGCTGGACGCCGCACTGCACGCGAGCAACTACTGCCTGCCCGGGGAGCCCGGCAGCCGCATGCTGCTGCCGTTCGCGTGGAACGACATACGCCTGCACGCCACCGGTGCCACGTCGGTGCGCGTACACGCCCGTTACACCGAGGACAGCGGGCTCTCCGTGGCTCTGGTCGACGCGGCCGGAGGGCTGGTCGCGTCGATCGGCTCGCTGATACTGCGGGAGGTCGACGCAGGGCAGCTCGAAGCGCTGACCTCCACATCGCTGAATGACGCGCTCTGGACGGTCACCTGGACCGAACACAGCACCACCGCCGCCACGGACGAGGCCCCCTGGGGCACCGTCGGGGACATCTCCCCCGCCCTCGCCACCGCGGAAGCCCCGGCCTTCGCCGATGTCACGGAGGTCGCCGAGGCCGAGGACCGGCCCGCCCTGATCGTTGCCGACACCATCGCGTGGGAGTCACGCGACACCGAACCCACCAGCCGGGCACGCGGGTTGGCCACCCGGGCGCTGGACCTCTTGCAGCAGTGGGTGACGCTGCCCGAGCTGTCGGACACACGGCTGGTGATACTCACGCACGGAGCGCTGGCCGTACACGACTCCGCCGAGGTCACCGATCCCGCCGCGGCGGCGATCTGGGGGCTGGTCCGCTCGGCCCAGTCCGAACACCCCGGCCGCGTCCACCTCATCGACACCGACGGCCACTCGAACGACGCACTGCCCACCGCGCTCACCACCGACCAGCCCCAACTGGCCCTCCGCGACAACACCCGCTGGGCGCCCCAGCTCACCGCCGCACCCACCAACGCGCCAGTCCAGCCCCTCCCTCTCGACCCCGAGGGAACCGTCCTCATCACCGGCGGCACCGGAACCCTCGGTGCCCTCACCGCCCGCCACCTCATCACCCACCACGGCGCCCGAAACTTGACGCTCACCAGCCGCCAGGGGCCCGACGCCCCCGGCACGACCGAACTCGCCACCGAACTCACCCAACTCGGCGCACGTGTCCACATCACCGCCTGCGACACCGCCGACCGCAACCAACTCACCACCCTCCTC
>NZ_JBHYVB010000473.1:0-1810 GCF_042750115.1 Streptomyces sp. NPDC059455 | reverse complement strand
CCCCCCCCCCCCCCCCCCCGGGGGCCTTGGGCCCCGCGCCCCTCCCGTCGCTACAGACCGACGTCCCGGCGACGGATGTCGTCCAGCGACTCACGCCGGATCAGCAGCCGCGCCCTGCCGTCGGCCACGGCGACCACCGGCGGGCGGCCGACCAGGTTGTAGCCGGACGCCATGGACAGGTGGTACGCGCCCGCCACCGGCACCGCGAGCAGATCCCCGGGGCGGATGTCGCCCGGCAGCTCCGCCTCGCCCGCCAGCACGTCCCCGGCCTCGCAGTGGCGTCCGGCCACGGTGGCGGGGGCGAGCGGCGCCGTACCGGCGCGGCCCACCAGCCGGGGCGCGTAGCGCACTCCGTACAGCGCCGGGCGGGGGTTGTCGCTCATCCCACCGTCCACGGCCACGAAGGTGCGGTGTCCGGTGCGCTTGACGGCCAGGACCCGGTAGAGCGCGACCCCGGCCGGTCCGACGACGGCGCGGCCCGGTTCGATGATCAGCCGTGGTACGGGCAGCCCGGCCGCCGCGCAGCTGTCGGCCAGTTCGGCACGCAGCCGGGGCCCGAGCGCGGCGATGTCGAGGGCGGGCTCGCCGGGGCGGTAGGCGATGCCGTGCCCACCGCCCAGATCCAGCTCGGGGAGGGTGACCCCGTGCTGGTCCCGGACCCGGGCCAGCAGCCCGACCATGCGCCGTACCGCCGCCAGATAGGGCTTGGCGGAGGTGATCTGGGAGCCCAGGTGGCAGTGCGGGCCCGCCAGTTCCAGGCGCGGCTGGTCGAGGATCCGGGCGATGGCGTGGTGTGCCGAGCCGTCGGTGAGCGACAGGCCGAACTTCTGGTCGTCGGTGCCGGTACGGACCTTGGCGTGGCCGCCCGCGGCGATGCCCGGCGCGACCCGGACCATGACCTTCTGGCGGCTGCCCTCGGGCACGGCGACGGCCAGCCGGGCGATCTCCGAGGGGCTGTCGATGACGATGCGCCCGACCCCGAGGCGCAGGGCGGCCTGGAGGTCGTACGGGCTCTTGGCGTTGCCGTGCAGCACGATGTGCTCGGGCGGGAAACCGGTGGTGACCGCGAGCTCCAGCTCACCGGCCGAGCACACGTCCAGGCCCAGGCCCTCCTCCTCCGCCCAGTGCGCCATCGCGCGGCACAGGAACGCCTTGGCGGCGTAGAGGACGGCGGCCTCCGGGAACGCCTCGCGGTAGGCGCGGCAGCGGGCCCGCACCTCGGCCTCGTCGAGGAGGTACACCGGGGTGCCGAAGCGGTCCGCGAGCTCGGTGAGCGGCACTCCGCCGACGGCCAGGTCGCCGTCGGCGAGCGGGACGGCCGAGGCGGGCCAGACGGACAGCGCGCCGTCGCGGGGCGGGGTGTGGGGCGCGGGGTGTGCGGTGCCCGGGATCAGCGGCGTGACCATGGCGTCCTCCCTCAGCCGAGCCATGCGCTGAGGACCCCGACGAGGGCCGCGGCCCCCGCCACCCGCAAGGCGCCGACGGCCTGCGGGCCCCATGTCCGCGCGGTGTCGTGGCGCTCCGGCGTCGGCGGTGCGACCGCGAGCGCGGTGTCGCGGCGGCGCGACGACGTCGGCGGTGCGATGTCGCGGACCGCGAGGCGCGGATCCACGGTGAGCGAGGTGGCGCCGAGCGGCTCGGCGAGGGCGCGCAGCGCCGGTTCGCCGAGCCGGATCCACGGCTGCCGGGCGCCGAGCACCGCGGCCAGCCGCCGCCGGGTGGAGAAGCCGACGGCGGTGCGGCCGCAGTGGGGCGTACGGAAGACGCGCAGGGCGCAGCCGGCGGGTCCCGGCCGGACGGGGACGTACAG
>NZ_JBHYVB010000472.1:0-1810 GCF_042750115.1 Streptomyces sp. NPDC059455 | reverse complement strand
GGGGCCGGCTCCCGCCCCCCCCCCGACCCCCCCCGCGCCCGCGCGCCTCGGCGCCGTGGTGCGCCGGCGGGGCCGGGCACCGGTGGGCGTGTGTCTGCACCCGGTTCGCCGACGGCCACGGCCGCGAGGTCGTGCTGCGCGGTTTCAACGTGTCCGGCGAGACCAAACTGGAGGAGAACGGCGGGCTCCCGTTCGCCACCACCGCCGACGCGAGGAAGTCCGCCGCCGCCATGCGCCACCTGACCGGCGCCAACGCGGTGCGGTTCCTGCTGTCCTGGGCCCATGCCGAGCCCGAGCCCGGCCAGGTGGACACCGGCTATCTGGAGCAGGCCACCGCGCAGATGAAGGCGTTCCTCGACGCCGGAATCCGGGTCTTCCCCGACTTCCACCAGGACCTCTACTCCCGCCATCTCTTTGACAAGGACAGCTGGTACAGCGGCGACGGCGCCCCGAAATGGGTCATCGACGCGGGCGGCTACCCCAAGGAGTCCTGCGGCATCTGCTTCCACTGGGGCCAGAACATCACCCAGAACCAGGCGGTCATGAGCTCCACCCGCGACTTCTGGCGCAACCGCGCCCTCACCACCGGCGCGGGCACCGTCCGCGTCCAGGACGCCTTCCTGGCCACCGCCGAGAAGACCATGACCTACCTCGCCCGGCAGCTCACTGACGACCAGTTCACCCGCGTCGTCGGCTTCGACCCGCTCAACGAGCCGTACGCGGGCGCGTACGACGACGGCCAGAACAGCCGCACCTGGGAGAAGAGCGTGCTGTGGCCCTTCTACGAGAAGTTCCGCGCCCGTATGGACGCCGCGGGCTGGCAGGACAAGCCCGCCTTCGTGGAACCCAATATGTTCTGGAACTCCAACCTGGACTTCCAGCGCCAGGAGGGCGGACTCCTCGACGCCGGAAAGCCCGGCCCCGACTACGTCTTCAACACCCACTACTACGACCAGAAGGCCATCTCCGGGATCTTCATGCCCGGCAAGGCGGCCGACGGCCAGTACGCGGGCGACTTCGGCGCCCTGCGCGACCGCTCCACCGCCCTGGACCTGCCCGCCGTCATGAGCGAGTTCGGCCATCCGCTGGCCGGCTTCACCTCCGACAAGGCCCCCACCGTCGTCAAGGGCATGTACCAGGCGCTGGACTCCCGGCTCCCCGGCGCCACCTGGTGGACCCGGCCGGCCGCGTCCGGCGCCGTGCTCTCCTCCACCCAGTGGCAGTGGGACATCTACAACGCCCGCCACCACGAGGCCATGAACGGCAACACCGGGAAGGTCCTCACCGAGGGCGACGCCTGGAACGACGAGGACCACTCGGCCGTACGCCTCGACGACTCCGGCGCCGCCGCCCTGCGCCAGGACGCCCGGCTGCTCGACCGGATCTATCCGCGCGCCGTCGCGGGCCGCACCCTCGCCTTCACCTTCGAGGACCGCTCACGCGACGGCTCCACCACGCTCAGCTGGGACCGCATCCCCGGCACTCTGCCGAACGTCGCCAAGGTCACCGGCTCCGGCCGCTACGGCATGCTGGTGTGGCGCTCCGACGGCGCCACCGACGCGCCCACCGAACTCCGGCTGCCCCGCGACTTCGACCCCGCCCGGACCACCGTCGTCTCCGATCTGGGCACCCTCACCGGCCCGCCCGCGTACACCGCACACGGTCACACCGCCGACCACCCCGTCGCCACCGCGGCGGAGCCCGGCGACGGCGACGGGAACCGGCTGGTGCTCTCCGCCCCGGCCGACGAGGCCACCGGCACCCTGCACTACGCGCTGATCGCCGACGGCACCGCCGCCCCCTCGGCGGA
>NZ_JBHYVB010000471.1:0-1824 GCF_042750115.1 Streptomyces sp. NPDC059455 | reverse complement strand
AGATGGTGCAGGCGATGCGGCACGGGATGCTGCCGCAGACGTTGCATGTGGATGCTCCGTCGTCGCATGTGGACTGGTCGGCTGGAGCGGTGGAGTTGCTGACCGAGTCGCGGGAGTGGCCGGCGGGTTCCGGTCCGCGGCGTGCGGGTGTGTCGGCGTTCGGGATCAGCGGCACCAACGTTCACCTGATCCTGGAACAGCCCGCGCAGGATGCGTCTGTTCAGGACGCGTCTGCGCTGGACGCCCCCGTTCTGGACGGGTTGGTGTCTGCGGGTTCGGTGGCGTGGGTGGTGTCGGCGCGGTCGGCTGCGGCGTTGGCCGGGCAGGCGGGTCGGCTGGCGGAGTTCGTGGCGGCGCGCCCGGACGTTTCGGTTCGGGATGTGGCGTTCTCGTTGGCCGCAACCCGGACCACAGGATTTGCGCACCGCCTGGCGGTGGTTGGTCGGGACCGTGAGCAGCTGGTGGAGAGCCTGGGTGCGGTCGCAACGGGCCAGGAAGCGCCGGGTGTGGTGACTGGGGTTGCTGGTTCGGCGGTGCGGCCGGTGTTTGTGTTCGCGGGTCAGGGCGCGCAGTGGGCGGGGATGGGTCTGCAACTGTGGGACGAGGAACCCGCGTTCGCGGCGGCGATGGAGCGCTGCGCGGCGGCCCTGGAGCCGTTCGTCGACTGGCGACTGCGTGATGTGCTCGCGGATGCGGGATTGTTGGCGCGGGTGGATGTGGTCCAGCCGGCGTCGTGGGCGGTAGCGGTCAGCCTGGCCGGGTTGTGGCGGGCGTATGGCGTGGAGCCTGCCGCGGTGGCGGGTCACAGTCAGGGTGAGATCGCGGCGGCGTGTGTCGCCGGCGGGTTGTCTTTGGAAGACGGTGCGCGGGTTGTGGCGTTGCGCAGCCGGGCGTTGGCGGGGCTTGCGGGCACGGGCGGGATGGTGTCGGTCCCGGCTGGGTTGGATGAGGTGGGGGAGTGGATCTCCCGCTGGGGCGTGGACTTGTCGGTCGCGGCGGTCAACGGCCCCCGGCAGGTCGTGGTGGCTGGTGCCGCCAGCGCGTGTGCGGAGTTCGTGGACGCCTACGGCGATCGCGGTGCGCGCCGGATCGCGGTGGACTACGCCTCGCACACGGCGCACGTCGAAGCCGTCCAGGACCGTTTGGCCGGGGATCTGGCGGGGGTGTCCCCGGTTTCTGGTTCGGTGCCGTTCTACTCCACGCTTGAGGCGCGTGTGCTGGACACCGCTGAGTTGGACGGCGGGTACTGGTTCCGCAATCTGCGTCGGACGGTGCGGTTCGGTGAGGTCATTGCCGGGCTGGCGGCGGAGGGTCACCGGGTGTTCGTGGAGGTCAGTCCGCATCCTGTGTTGGGCCTGGCGATTGCGCAGGCGGGCGAGGACCTGGTCGCGACCGGCACGTTGCAGCGCGGCGATGGCGGCCGTGCTCGGTGGTTGACGGCACTGGCCGGTGCTTACGCCGCCGGTATCGAGGTCGACTGGGCCGCGGCGACGGCCGATGGTGGTCGGGCGGTGAAGGTTGGGCTGCCGACGTATCCCTTCCAGCGGGAGCGTTACTGGCCGAAGGCCGTCGTTGGTCGTGGAGATGCTTCGTCGGCTGGGCAGGAGCGGGTCGGGCATCCGTTGTTGGCGGCTGCGGTGTGGCTGGCCGAGGGCGACGGGCTGGTGCTGACGGGCCGTCTATCGCTGGCGGCGATGCCGTGGCTGGCCGACCACACCGTCCACGGCACGGTGCTGCTGCCCGGTACCGCCTTCGTGGACCTGGCGGTCCACGCCGGAGATCTTGCTGGTTGTGGTGTCCTGGAGGAGCTGACGCTCCAGGAGC
>NZ_JBHYVB010000470.1:0-1906 GCF_042750115.1 Streptomyces sp. NPDC059455 | reverse complement strand
CCGACGCGACAGCCGGGCGCTCAACCTGCCCACAAGCAGAAATTACCCCTCCGAGCAAGCAGAAAGGGTCCGCCAGCAAGCTGACGGACCCTCATACAAGATCGAGGCTAGGCAGTCATGTCGATGACGATCTTGCCGAATACGTCACGGCTGGCCTGCGCCGTGTAGGCGGCTTTGGCGTCCTTAAGGGCGAAGGTTTTCTGGACCACCGGTGTGATGCCGTGCTGGTCGATAAAGTCAACGAGCTGGACCAATGCTTTGGAGCTACCGACAGCTGTACCGCGGATGGAGGCGCCCTTGCTCATAAGCACAGGCAAGGGCAGCGGCGCATCGCCAGCGGAGAACAGGCCCATGACGGCGATCTCTCCGCCTGCGCCGACGGCCATGATGGATTGCGTCATCGCATCTCCCCCGACGGGGTTGACCACCTTGTCCATTCCGCCGGTGCTGGCGTAGATGTTTTCGCCCCAGGTAGGCGTGGTGCGGTAGTTGAGCACGTCTACAGTCCCGAGCTGCCGCAACTGCCCTTCCTTGGTCTGCTGGCTTGTGGTGGCAATGACCTCCGCGCCGAAGGCTCGGGCCAGCTGGAGGGCGAATAGGGAGACGCCCCCGGTGCCCAAGGTGAGGATCTTCTGGCCCGCGGTAACGGGGTGTTCCTCGGTGAGGGCCGTCCATGCGGTCAGGCCCGCGCAGACCAGAGTGGAGGCGTGCACGAAGTCCAGGCTCTGCGGCATCCGGGTGACCCGGTTGGCGTCGAGGACCACGTATTCGGCCAAGACGCCGTTCTCGCCGGGCGAGCCGAGTCCGAATCCCAGACGGTCGGTGGGCGGAGGGCCATCGACCCAGTCGCGGAAGTAGACACTGATGACGCGGTCACCGACCGCCCAGCACTCCACGCCGGCTCCCACAGCGTCGATGACTCCGCTGCCATCGGCGACCGGAATGGTTTCCTCCTCAACGCCCTGCCCGTAGTGGCCGTTCAGGATGATCTGGTCACGGTAGTTCAGCGCAGCCGCCTTCACCGCAACTCGCACTTGCCCTGGTCCCGGGTCGGGCACAGGGGCCTCCTTCATGACCAAGGCATCCTGCCCCGATTTGCCCGGTTCTAGCACCCACTTACGCATGGTGTTCCCTTCCCGTGAAGTAAGTAACTGGTTGGTTGCATTGATAGCACGCATCCAGTCCGCGATGCAACCGACTGGTTACTTGTTAGACTCGGAGGATGCGGGCTCCTGGCAGGCCGAAAGATTCGGCGCAGACGAAACGGCGCATCCTTGATGCCGCAATCACGGAATTTTCGGCGCACGGGCTCGCCGGCGCTCGGGTGGAGCGCATCACCGAGGCGGCGATGTGCAACAAGGCGATGCTCTATCGCTATTTCTCCAGCAAGGAGAAGCTCTTCGACGCCGTATTCGACGAAATCGTCGTCCGCACCGTCGACGCCGTCCCCATGGACGTTACCGACCTTCCTGGATATGCCGCGCGCATCTTCGAGCAGCACCTGCGCACACCCAACATCCTGCGCATCGCCACCTGGGACCATCTCGAACGTGGTGGAGCTGGCATGCGGCTGGCCACCGTCGCCGAGGTCAACCGGGCCAAGGTGCAGAAGATTGAAGCAGCTCAAGCGGCGGGGATGGTCACCTCCCGCTACCCGGCCGAAGTCATCCTGCACATCACGCTTGCCCTCTCACGGCCGCTCGTCGGAACTGACGTCACCATCCCCGCCGCTACCCCCTCGCATCACATCGCTGACGCCGTACGCGCTGCCCTCACCGAGTGAGCAACACCCGGCGCAAATGCTGTAGGCGCTAGCCTCGCGCTTTCACGAGACGGGCTGTCCAGCTGGTGATCAAGAAAGCAGAAAGTGCCTCTGACCAGCGAGAATGAGGATTGCTGAGGTCCT
>NZ_JBHYVB010000469.1:0-1925 GCF_042750115.1 Streptomyces sp. NPDC059455 | reverse complement strand
CGCGCACGGCGGCGGAGGCGGGCACCGGGGCGCAAGCCGGCCGGAGCGTTCTTCCTTCAAAGGGGTTACGCCCTGATCCACCCGGCGGAAGGGCGCCGTCATCCGTGGAGAATGCCTGGTAAACCCATTGAGACATGAGAGCATTTCCGGAGCGCCGGCAGAGGTTCCGCGATGAGCCATCCGGTCGGCGCGCGCCCGCCGGAAAAGGCGAGGCCCTCGCCGGCTGGTTCGACGGCCGGGTGGGCCTGTTCACGATGGCCAAGGCCAATTTGCGCAAGGTCTTCCCCGACCACTGGTCCTTTCTGATCGGTGAGATCGCCCTCTATACGTTCGTCATCATCATTCTGACCGGTGTCTATCTGACCCTGTTCTTCAAACCGGCGATGAACGAGGTGATCTACGACGGCCGGTGGACGCCGCTGAACGGCATCCGCATGTCGCAGGCGTACGAGTCCACCCTGAACATCAGCTTCGATGTGCGCGGCGGACTGCTGATGCGGCAGGTTCACCACTGGGCGGCGATCGTCTTCATCGCCAGCATGATCGTCCATATGATGCGGACGTTCTTCAACGGCGTCTTCCGCAAACCGCGCGAGATCAACTGGCTGTCCGGCGCCGGTCTGCTGATCCTCGGGATGTTCGACGGCTTCATGGGCTATTCGCTGCCCGACGATCTGCTGTCCGGTACCGGTCTGCGCTTCATGGAGGGCGCGATCCTGTCCATCCCGATCGTCGGCACCTATCTGTCGTTCTTCTTCTTCGACGGCCAATTCCCGGGAATGGCGGTCGTGCCACGGCTTTTCACCGTGCATGTGCTGCTCATTCCGGGCATCATGCTCGGGCTGCTCGCGCTCCATATGATCCTGCTCGTCTACCACAAGCACACCCATCAACCGGGGCCCGGAAAGAAGAACATGAATATCGTGGGGCCGCCCTTCTGGCCGGTCTATGTGGCCAAGTCCGGCGGATTCTTCTTCCTGGTCTTCGGCGTCACCACCCTGATGTCGGCCATCGCCCAGATCAATCCGGTGTGGTCCTATGGCCCCTACCGCCCCGACCAGGTGTCCACCGACGCCCAGCCCGACTGGTACATGGGCTATTCCGAAGGGCTGATCCGGCTGATGCCGGGCTGGGAGATCAATCTCTGGGGCCACACCCTGGTGCTCGGGGTGCTGATCCCATTCCTGGTCTTCCCCACGGTGCTGCTGGTCATCTGGCTCTATCCGTTCCTGGAGGCATGGATCACCGGGGACCGGCGCGAGCACCATCTCAATCAGCGCCCACGCAACGCCCCGACCCGCACCGCCTTCGGCGCCGCCTGGATCGCCCTCTACGCGGTGTTGCTGGCGGGCGGCGGCAACGACCTCATCGCCACCCACTTCCAGCTGTCGATCAACGCGATCACCTGGACCTGCCGGATCGGCTTCTTCGTGGTGCCGGTCGTGGTCTTCGTGATCACCAAGCGGATCTGTCTCGGCCTCCAGCACAAGGACCGGCAGAAGCTGCTGCACGGCCGCGAGACCGGCATCATCCAGCGGCTGCCGCACGGCGAGTACGTCGAGGTGCACGAGCCGCTCTCGCCCGGGGAGAAGTACACACTGACCGCGTATGAGCAGTATCTGCCGCTGGAGCTGCCGCCGTCGGTCGACGAGGCCGGGGTCGCCCGGAAGCTCTCCTTCAAGGAGCGGCTGCGGGTCTCGCTGTCCCGGAGCTACTTCGGTCGCGACGGCCAGGTCGCCAAGCCGACGAAGGAGCAGGTGGCCGAGCACGAGGAACACGAGGAGCACAGGGCGGAGGAGCGGGCGGAGGAACCGCAGCGGCCCTAGGGGGCGCCGCCTTCCAGCCCCTCCAGGGGGCACCTCCCAGCGGTAGCTGGGGGAGTTTGAGGAGCGGGGTCTGGGGCGGTGCCCCACGGCCACGGTGTA
>NZ_JBHYVB010000468.1:0-1931 GCF_042750115.1 Streptomyces sp. NPDC059455 | reverse complement strand
GTGGTGCATACCGCGGGGGTGGTGGATGACGGTGTCGTGGAGGGGTTGACCGAGGAGCGTGTCCGGCGGGTGTTGGCTCCGAAGGTGGATGCGGCTTGGCATCTGCATGAGCTGACCCGGGACATGGGGTTGGAGGCGTTCGTGCTCTACTCCTCTGCCGCGGCCACGCTTGGTGCTGGTGGGCAGGGGAGTTATGCGGCGGCCAACGCCTTCCTCGACGCCCTGGCCCAGCACCGCCACGCCCACGGTCTGCCTGCTCTCTCCCTCGCCTGGGGTCACATCGCGCAAGAGAGGACCGCCGGCCTACTCGACGCTGCCTTGGCAACGGAGCGGCCCCATGTGTTGTCGATGAAGGTGGACCTGAAGGCGACCAAGAAGCGCGCTGACGCGGTTCCAGCGTTGATGAGGGGACTGGTTCGCGCGCCGTATCGCAAGGTCGCGGCCGGGCAGCAGAGTGCGGAGGCATGGAAGGAGCAGATGGCTCTGGCCGCGCCGGAGCAACGAGAGCAGCTCTTGCTGGAGCTGGTCCTTGCCCACGCCGCGTCTGTCCTGGGGCACAGCGGTCACACCGGCATAGACCCTGACCGAGCGTTGAAGGAGTTGGGCTTCGACTCGCTTACCGCGGTCGAGCTCCGCAACCAGCTCAGCACAACCACGGGGATGCGTCTGCCGGCGACGTTGGTCTTCGACCATCCGACACCGCTTGCGGTTGCGCACTACCTGGATTCTCAGATTCGTGGCGTCGGCCAGAGTGAAACGAAAATGTCCGCACGCACTGTGCTGGCTGAATTCGACAAGCTGGAAGTCACTCTCTCTCGGGTGCGCTATCGAGAGGACGAGAGGGCTCAGATCTCAGCACGTCTCAAGGGGCTCATCCTGGCATTGGGGGATTCACGGCTGGACGATGGTGCGCAGGCACGGAGTGACGACTTGGAATCAGCCGACATGGACCAAGTTCTCAAGCTGCTCAATGACGAACTTGGAACTTTCTGAGCGAATCAGTGACTCTCCAGTGAAAGGGCAGGGCCCATGGAAGACTCCACGGTACTTGAACACCTCAAGCGCGCCACGACTGGCTTGCGTGAGGCTCGGGCTCGTTTGCGTGAGGTTGAGGAGCGGGCGCGCGAGCCGATAGCCATTGTCGGCATGTCTTGCCGGTATCCAGGTGATGTGAGCTCACCGGAGGACCTGTGGGGACTCGTATCGGACGGCGTGGATGCCATCTCCGTGTTCCCCGCCGATCGTGACTGGTCGGCCGGCGTCCTGGACGACAATGACTCGGATCAGGAGTCGGCTCCAGCCGAGCTGCGCGGCGGATTCTTGCATGATGCGGCCGATTTCGATGCGGAGTTCTTCGGGATTTCTCCGCGTGAGGCGCTGGTCATGGATCCGCAGCAGCGGCTGCTGTTGGAGGCGTCCTGGGAGGCCATGGAGAGTGCGGGAATCAATCCGGCTGATGTGCGCGGTACAGAGACCGGTGTGTTCGTCGGAACTCAAGGGCAGGATTACCTGTCACGGTTTCAGCAGCACCCAGAGGGCAGTGATGGCTATGTGCTGACGGGTAACACGGCGAGTGTGATGTCCGGGCGTGTGGCGTATGTGTTTGGTTTTGAGGGTCCGGCGGTGACGGTGGATACCGCGTGTTCTTCGTCGTTGGTGGCCCTGCACCAGGCGAGTGTGGCGTTGCGCAATGGTGAGTGTTCGATGGCGCTGGCCGGTGGTGTGGCGGTGATGTCGACTCCGGGGACGTTTGTGGAGTTCTCTCGGCAGCGTGGTCTGGCGGCCGACGGCCGTTGCAAGGCGTTCGCGGACGCGGCGGATGGGACCGGGTTCAGCGAGGGTGTTGGTGTGTTGTTGTTGGAGCGGTTGTCGGATGCTCGGGTGCGGGGGCATCGGGTGTTGGCGGTGGTGCGTGGTTCGGCTGTGAATCA
>NZ_JBHYVB010000467.1:0-1951 GCF_042750115.1 Streptomyces sp. NPDC059455 | reverse complement strand
CTCTTGCGACACGAAGTCGCATGTGTTGAGTGGAAGTCACCAAGGAGGTTTGACATCTGTCGAAGGTGAATGTCCCGGGCCAGTGCACATGGCCCGTCCCCGCCCCAGCGTGCGTCGTGAGTAATCGCGGGGTGCGGAGCCTGGGGAAACACCCAAGGACTCTTGTTCCATCCAGGGGTTACAGGTAAGTGGAAGGCCGGACGGGTGAAGAGACTGAACCCTCGATGATGCCTCGTCAATTTCACTCTCGCTCGATGGGATGCACCAGCGGGAGAATAGGGGCCAGCCGTTGGAATGCGGCAGGTGCCGACCTAGGAGAGAGCAGCAGGTCGGGAGTGCACCACCGCTCCCGGGGTACAGAGGGCACCCAACCCGGCCGCATCTCGCACATGCGGAACGTGACAACCCCGATGAGGTCCAGGCGACAGCCTGGTAAGCAGACCGCAAGGAATGCCCAATCCCTCAGCGGGCGCAGGAAGACTCAACAAGCGAATGCCGGTGGCCGAAAGGCAACAGGAAACCGAGGGCCACTTTCAGGCACCTCCGCCGGAGGTCCTCGCATAACTGGCCGGATAGGGGCAGTGCCCCGACCCGAAAGGGTGCTGACGTGGGTCTGGTGAGCCTGCGGAGACTCGATGATCGAGAGCACCGGAACCAAAGGACAAGTTAGACACCATGGCGATATGTGAAGCCGCGACGGTTCAGCCTTCGGCGCTTTCGGTCGGCTCGGTGAACGGACCGGAGGACGTCTTCACCGACTGGGCCGAGATCGACTGGCGGCAGGTCGAAGACGACGTACGGCGGCTTCGGCAGCGCATCTTCGCGGCATCGCAGGCAGGTGACCTGGCCAAGGTCAGGAATCTGCAGAAGCTGATGCTCCGCTCCCGCGCCAACACGCTGATCAGCGTGCGGCGGGTGACGGAGGTCAACGCTGGACGCAAGACGGCGGGCATCGACGGCAGAACGGCGCTGCTGCCCCAGTCCAAGGCTGAACTGGCCGACTGGATGCAGCACCACTCCCGGCCGTGGAGGCCCAAGCCCGTCAAGCGCGCATACGTACCGAAAGGCAATGCAAAATGGCGCCCACTTGGAATTCCCGTGATCGCGGACAGGTGCCTTCAAGCCCTGACGCTCAACGCACTGGAGCCCGAATGGGAAGCACGGTCCGGGCCGAAGACCTACGGTTTTCGCCCCGGCCGTGGCTGTCACGACGCGATCGTAGCCATCCACGAAACGGCCAAAGGCAAAAACGCCAAACGCCTGTGGGTGCTCGACGCCGACTTGAAAGCGGCATTTGACCATATCGACCATAACCACCTGCTCACAGCCCTGGGCACTTTCCCCGGCAGGGGATTGATTGCCGGATGGCTGAAAGCCGGGGTGGTCGAGAAAGGTTGGTTCACACCCACCGAGGAGGGAACTCCGCAAGGGGGCGTGATCAGTCCCACGCTATTGAACATCGCACTGCATGGAATGGATACGGCCGCCGGAGTCCGCTACCAACAACTCAGCAGCAATGCCTCGTTGGTAGCAAAAGGCTCCCCGGTCCTGGTCGTCTACGCCGACGATCTGCTCGCCCTGTGCCACTCACGGGAACAGGCCGAAGAGGTCAAGGCGAGGCTCGCCAAGTGGCTGGCGTCCAGAGGGCTGGTCCTTAACGAGGACAAGACGCGCATTGTCCACCTCGATGAGGGCTGTGACTTTCTGGGATTCAACATCCGCCGGTTCCGTGGCAAGCTGCTGACCAAACCGAGCAAGGCGGCTATGCGGCGCATCCGGGAACGGCTCAGCACCGAGGCCCACGCCCTGCGAGGGGCCAACGCCGAAGTGCTGATCGCCAAGCTCAACCCGATCATCAGAGGCTGGGCTGCCTACTACCGGATCGGGGTGTCCAAGCGAGCGTTCCGTCTGCTGGACCACCACGTGTGGAGGCTCACCTACAAGTGGGCCA
>NZ_JBHYVB010000466.1:0-2013 GCF_042750115.1 Streptomyces sp. NPDC059455 | reverse complement strand
TGGGTGTTGTGTATAAGAGACTGGCGGTGGTTCTTCCTCGTACCGGGTTGTACTCGGACGATCCCGACAACGCAGCGAGGTGCCGTGCCAGGCGTCGCGGGCCCGCGAAGATTCGCCGGACAGGGCCTAGGGCGCCCGCCGGAACCGCCGGGGGCGCCCGGGCGTTGCCCCTCATGACGCGTTGCCTCCGGATACGCGGCGGCGGTGAGGAGCGGACATGGGCGAGTTGGTGCCCGGCGGGAACCAGGCGCTGCCCGACGGCGCGCTGACCATCCGGGTGCCGGGTCCCTTCGACCTGTCCGCGCTGATCACCGGCGAGGACGGAAAGGTCGCGGGCGACGGCGACTTCGTCTTCTTCAACCAGCCCACCGCGCCCGGCGCCCGGCTGGACGGCGACACCGTCACCCTGCGGCCGGGGGCGCTGCGGCCGGGCGCCGCCCGGGTCACCCTCGTCATCAGCCCGGCCGACCCGGGCACCCCGCTGGGGCGGCTCCCGGCGCCCGTGCTGAGCGTCCTGGACGAGCGGGGATCGCCGCTGGCCCGGTTCGCCCCGCCGCGCCCCTCGCAGGAGACGGTGCTGCTGCTCGCCGAGATCTACCGCCGTGGCGGCGGCTGGAAGGTGCGGGCGATCGGCCAGGGGTACGCCGACGGACTGGCCGGTGTGGCCCGGGACTTCGGCGTCGACGTCGCCGACGACGGAGCCGCCGCACCCGCGTCCCCCGCGTCCTCCGCACCCGCGTCCCCCGCGTCCTCCGCACCCGCGCCCCCCGCGTCCGCGCCTCCTGCGCCCGTGCCTCCCATGCCTCTCGTGCCTCCGGCCCCGGCGACCGCCGCCCCTGCCCCCGCCGACGGGGCCTCGCGGCAGGCCCTCGACGTGGTGAACGCGGCGCGGGCACGGGCCGGGGCCGCGCCCGTGGCCCTCGACGGACGGCTGACCGCGGCCGCCGAGGCGCACGCCCGGGCCATGGCCGCCCATGGCGTGCTGGCGCTGGAGAGCCCGGACGGGACCTCGCTCTTCCACCGGATCGCCGCGCACGGATACCGCCCGCTGACCGTCGCCGAGCACATCGTCTCCGGGCCGCGCACCCCACGGGAGTTCGTGGACTACTGCCTCGAAGGCGCCGAGCGCCGGGGCCCGTTCCACGATCCGGCCCTCGTCCACCTGGGCATCGGCCGGGCCGACGGCCCCACCACCGGGGACGTCTACTGGGCGGCGGTATGGGCCCGGCCGTTCACCCCGGGCGGGTTGCTGCGCCTGGCCTCCGAGGTCATCGCCCTCACCAACGCGGAGCGCGCCTCCGCCCGGCTCGCGCCCCTCGCCCCGGACCCGTGGCTGACGGCGGCCGCGCAGGCGCACAGCGACGACATGGTGGCCCGCGACTTCTACTCCCACACCGGCCCCGAAGGGCATCAGCCCTGGGACCGGGCCCGGACCGCCGGGGCCACCCACCGCGGCATCGGCGAGAACATCGCGTGCGGCCAGCGCTCCCCGGAGGAGGTGGTGCGCGGCTGGATGAACAGCCCGGGGCACCGCGCCAACATCCTGAAGCCCGACTTCACCCACATCGGCGTCGGCCATGCGACCGGCAGCCGCGCGGGCACGTACTGGACCCAGGTCTTCGGCGCCACCTGACGGCACCCCGCCCCCGCCCCGGTCCGCCTCCGGCCGTGGCGTCAGGTGCGCGACTCCAGATCGCGCCGGGTGGCGCTCCCGTACACCCCGTTCGCGTCGCCCCGGATCCCGTACCACACCTGGAACCGGGAGACGGCCTGGGCCAGCGTCTGGTCGTACTGGCCGTTGACCTGCCCGTCCTGATACACGTTCGGGATCCGCAGCAGCCGCTTCTGGAGCTCGGTGACCTCCGGGCCGGTGCTCCCGAGGGTCAGCACATCGCCCGGGTCGCCCGGCGGCGGCAATTGGTCGTCCGGGCCCTGCGAGGCGGGGGCGCTCGGCGTCTGCGGCGCGCCGGAGGTCGCGGGCGCGGTCGGCGTGGCCGACGCGCCGCCCTCGGC
>NZ_JBHYVB010000465.1:0-2017 GCF_042750115.1 Streptomyces sp. NPDC059455 | reverse complement strand
GCGGGGGGGGGGGGGCGCCCCCCCCCCCCCCCGCCCGGGCGGGGTGCCCTGGAGCGCTCTTCAACTCCTAGCGTCGGCGCACGTCATCACACGACCGACGCAAGGGGACCACCGTGCGCTGCACACTGTTCGGCAGGACCGGCCTCCGGGTGAGCGAGCTGAGCCTGGGTGCCATGACCTTCGGCGAGGACTGGGGCTGGGGGGCCGCCAAGGAGACCAGCCGACGGCTGCTGGACCTCTACGCGGACGCGGGCGGCAACTTCATCGACACCGCCAACAACTACACCGGCGGCAGTTCGGAAGCCATCCTCGGCGAGTCGCTCGAGGGCCGCCGGGAGGGCTTCGTCCTGGCCAGCAAGTACACCTGCGCGACCCGCGAGGGCGATGTGAACGCGGCGGGCAATCACCGCAAGAACCTGGTGCGTTCGGTGGAGGACAGCCTGGAGCGGCTGCGCACCGACCGTCTCGATGTCCTGTGGGTGCACGCCCGGGACAACTTCACCCCCGCCGAGGAGGTGATGCGGGCGCTCGACGATCTGGTGCGGGCCGGAAAGGTGCTGTACATCGGGGTGTCCGACTGGCCCGCCTGGGAGATCGCCCAGGCCAACACGCTGGCAGAGCTGCGCGGCTGGACCTGCTTCGCGGGCTCACAGCTGCGCTACAACCTGCTGGAGCGCACCCCCGAGCGCGAACTCCTCCCCCAGGCCCGCGCCTTCGACCTGGCCGTGCTGGCATGGGGCCCGCTCGCGGGCGGCAAGCTCACCGGGAAGTACCGCCACGGTGAGCCGGGACGGCTCACCACCCATGCCACCTGGGACGACCGCACGGAACACAACGAGGAGGCCACCATCACCGCGGTGCTGGAGATCGCCGAACAGGGCGGCTGGACCCCGGCCCAGGTGGCGCTGGCCTGGCTGCGCGGCCGCCCCGGCACCGTCATCCCGATCGTCGGCGTCACCCGGGAGTCCCAGCTCACCGACGCCCTCGGATCAGTCGACGTCCGGCTCGACGCCGCTGCCGTGGCACGGCTGGACGAGGTCAGCGCGGTGCCGCTGGGCTTCCCGCATGACTTCGTACGGGACCCGGGCATCACCGAGAACATCTACGGCGACCGCTGGGCCGAGATCGACGACCGCCGCTCCACCCACCGCCGCGCCACGAGCGGAATCCTCTAGGAGCGCCGGCGGCGGCAGCGCGCGCCGCGCCCTGGTGGCGCGGGCCGTCCCTACGATGGGTGGGGCCAGCGACGATCGGTACGACAGGAGCGATCCCCCATGCCCGAGGCCCCGAAGCCGACCGGCTCCCCCGCCCGCCGACACGTCACCTTCCCCAGCGCTGGAGCCACCGCGCACGGCTATCTCGCGCTGCCGCCGTCCGGGCAGGGCCCGGGGTTGATCGTCATTCAGGAGTGGTGGGGCCTGGACCATCACATCGCCGATGTCACCGACCGGCTGGCCCGCGAGGGCTTCGTCGCGCTGGCCCCCGATCTGTACGGGGGCAGCGTCGCCCACAGCGCCGACGAGGCGTACCGGATGATGCAGGAGCTGCCGGTGGGGCGCGGGGTCGAGCTGCTCTCCGGGGCGGTGGACCATCTCCTCGGCCGGCCCGAGGTCACCTCCGACACCGTGGGGGCGGTCGGCTTCTGTATGGGCGGCGGCTTCGTGCTGTATCTGGCCGCCGCCGATTCCCGGGTCAGCGCGGCGGTGCCCTTCTACGGCGTCATCCAGGGCGAGCTGCCGGACTTCTCGGGGCTGCGGGCCGACATCCTGGGCCATTTCGGGGAGAACGACAACACCATTCCGCTGGACGGTCTGGAGCGGCTGCGCCGGGTCATGCGGGAGGAGTCCGGCGTGGAGCCGGATTTCCGGCTCCACCCCGCGGGTCACGCCTTCTTCAATGACGAGCGCCCGTCCTATCACGCGGAATCCGCGGCAGCCGCCTGGCAGAGCACGCTGGGCTTCCTGCACCAGCGGCTGGACTGAAGAAATCGGCTCACCCCCGGAAAGGGCCTTAAGGC
>NZ_JBHYVB010000464.1:0-2134 GCF_042750115.1 Streptomyces sp. NPDC059455 | reverse complement strand
CGCCGCCGCCCCCCCCCCCCCCCCCGGTCGCGCGCCCCCAGCGCCCCCGCGCGCGCGCCCGCCCCCCCGGGCCGGTGAACTGCGGTGCTACAAACGGGAACTAGTTGCCGTACCTGCGATGACGGGCGGCGTAGTCGCGCAGCGCGCGGAGGAAGTCGACCTTGCGGAAGGCGGGCCAGAAAACTTCACAGAAGTAGTACTCCGAATGGGCACTCTGCCACAGCATGAAGCCCGAGAGCCGCTGCTCACCGCTGGTGCGGATCACCAGGTCCGGATCGGGCTGCCCACGGGTGTACAGGTGTTCGGAGATGAGGTCGATGTCGACGACCTCGGCGAGCTCCTCGAAGGAGGTGCCCTTGGTGGCGTGGTCCATCAGCAGCGACCGCACCGCGTCGGCGATCTCCTGCCGTCCGCCGTAGCCGACTGCCACGTTGACCAGTATTCCGTCGATGTGCTCGGTGTCCCGCTCGGCCTCCTTGAGGACCGTCTGGGTACGGGAGGGCAGCAGATCGCGGTTGCCGACGTGGTGCACCCGCCAGCGGCCGTCGGCGGCCAGGTCGCGGACCGCGCCCTCGATGATGCTCAGGAGCGGTACCAGCTCCTCCTCGGGGCGGTCCAGGTTGTCGGTGGAGAGCAGCCAGAGCGTGACGACCTCGACGTCCGTCTCGCTGCACCAGCCGAGCAGCTCCTGGATCTTGCTGGCACCCGCCTTGTGGCCCTGCTCGGCGGTGCCGCCGGCCGCGCGGGCCCAGCGGCGGTTGCCGTCGAGGATGACTCCGATGTGCTTGGGCACCTGGGCGTGATCGAGGCGGCCTTCCACCCGGCGTGCGTAGAGCCCGTACACCAGGTCGCGCAACTTCACGTCTTCCAGCCCCTCAGTGCTTCACATGGCTCGCCATGGCAGTCCGCCCCAAGGCCGACACCCTACTGCGGGGCGGGGGGACTGGCTAACCGAGACGGCCGCATGACCGCATCCTGTCACGCTTCGTAGTCGACCGTGCGGAATACGTGCCGCCCTTTTTAACCCCAGAAGCCCGAAATAGAAGCGGGCCGGTCCGTGGGGGGGGAGTACGGACCGGCCCGAGGGGGGGCTTCCACCATAACGCTTCGTGAGGGAATGTCCATGCATCTCGGCGGGGCGAGCCCGCCGCGCGCCGATGTCATCCGGCGCCGAGCGCCCCCAGCACCAGTCCGGCGCCCGCCCCGAGGATCATGAACGGGCCGAAGGCCATCGCGGTCCGGCGCCCGGCCCGCCGGGTCAGCACCAGCGCCACGGCGCAGCAGGAGCCCAGCAGCAGCCCGGCGAGGGCACCCACGAAGAGCACGTCCCAGCCGTACCAGCCGAGGGCCACCCCGAGGGTCAGCGCGAGCTTGACGTCGCCGAACCCCATCCCGCTCGGGCTGATCAGGAACAGCACCAGATACGCCCCGCCCAGCACCGCGCCACCCAGCAGCGCCCGCGGCCAGGACCCGGCGCTGTGCGGCAGCAGCGCCGCCGCGCCGAGCAGCGCCGCCGCCCCGCCCGCCATGGGCAGGGTGAGGACGTCCGGCAGCCGGTTGACCGCCAGGTCCACGGCCGTGAGCAGCACCCCCAGCGGCACCAGCAGCAGCCACACGGCCAGCTCGGGGCGCGCGCCGACGGCCGCCGCCAGGCCCGCGCACACCAGGGCGGTGAGCACGGCGGCGAGCACCGGGCTCCCGTAGTCCCGCTCGCCGTCCCGGCAGCCGGCGCAGCGGGCGGGCCCCAGCCAGCCGCGCGCCGGGCCGGTGAGCGCGTGCCCGCGCGGGCAGGCGCCGCGCCAGGGCTCCTCCGGCTCGACGGCCAGCCGGTAGAGCGGGCGCGGTACGAGCAGTCCGGCGGCCGCGCCGTACGCGGCGGCGAGCACGATCAGCAGCGGTTGCACGGGCCGAGCCTACGGAAGCGCCCGGCCGGTGGAACACTGCCGGAACGGGCGGACGGCGTGGAACGGGCGAAGGGGGCGCGGGTCATGGGCCGCTGGCGGGACGGTACGGGGACGCTGCGCGTGGTGGGCGGCGCCGACGGCGCGGACGGCGGCTCGGGCGGCCGCTCGAACGGCGCGAAGGAGGACCCGGGGGGCGTGGAGGGCAGCGCGGGGCGCGCGGAGGGCGGCGC
>NZ_JBHYVB010000463.1:0-2170 GCF_042750115.1 Streptomyces sp. NPDC059455 | reverse complement strand
GTGAAGCCGTAAAGAATCAAGGTGCTGCTTTACAGGTGTGGGCTCGTTGTCAGGGTATGGCGGTTCCGGAGGAGATCTGTTCCCAACTCCAGTGCAGGTTCTCGGTGTTGTTGCCCCATCTGAACGAGTGGCAGCGGCGGCTGGCCTTGGCTACCGAGGCCCGACTGATCGGGCATGGCGGGATACGGGCGGTAGCGCGGATCGCGCAGGTCAGCGAGACGACCGTGCGTCGTGGCGTGTCGGAGCTGGAAGCGGGGGCCGGGCCACTGCCGGACGGCCGAGTGCGTGCACCAGGCGGAGGCCGCAAGCGGGCTGAAGCCAACGATCCTGCCCTGCTCAAAGCCTTGTTGGGCCTGGTCGAGCCGGACGAGCGGGGAGATCCTCAGTCTCCGCTGCGGTGGACGACGAAGTCGCTGCGCAACCTGGCCGAGGAGCTGACCCGGCAGGGGCACCCGGTGTCCGCGCCGACGGTGGGTCGGCTGCTCAAGCAGGAGGACTCCAGCCTGCAGGCGAACGTCAAGACCCTCGAGGGTGCCCAGCATCCCGACCGGGATGCCCAGTTCCGCTATATCAACGAGCAGGTCAAGCAGCACCAGGCCGACGGTGAGCCGGTAATTAACGTGGACACGAAGAAGCGGGAGCAGATCGGAAGGCTGCCCATGGCCGGCCGCGAGTGGCGCCCCAGGGGCGAACCGGTTGAGGTGGAGGACCATCACTTCTTCTTCAGCGGCCCGGACGTTCAGCAGGCGATCCCGTACGGGATCTACGACATCGCCCGCAACACCGGCTGGGTCAATGTCGGTGTCGACCACGACACGTCGGTCTTCGCGGTCGAGTCCATCCGCCGCTGGTGGCGCTGTCGCGGCAGCCTCGACTACCCGAAGGCGTCACGGCTGCTGATCACCTCGGACGCGGGCGGCTCCAACGGTTACCGCTATCGGGTCTGGAAGAGCGAACTGGCTGCTCTGGCCGCTGAAACCGGACTGACGATCACGGTGTGTCACTTTCCTCCGGGCACAAGTAAATGGAACAAAATCGAACACCGGCTGTTCTCCCACATCACCCACAACTGGCGTGGCAGGCCGCTGACCAGCCATGATGTCGTCATTGAGGCGATCGCCGCCACCCGCACCCAGGCCGGTCTGCGCGTTGAGGCCCAACTGGATCCCGGCGACTACCCCGCGGGCATCGCGATCAGTAAGGATCGCTTCGCCGCGCTGCCGCTGGTCCGGCACGAGGCCCACGGCCAGTGGAACTCCACCCTGCTGCCCGAACCCTCCGCGCCGCAGGCCCTGCCCACCAGCGAGGCACACGGCGTCTCCGGCCGGCGCCGCGAGCTTCTCACCCGCCTGGCGGACCCCCGCCTGACCGGGATGAGTAGTACAGAACTCGCGGGTCTACGCGCTGAGTTGGCTCCGCTGCAGGCCGCTCGGTCCCGGGAACGCTACAGCGAGCAGCGCGGTGGACGGGCCCGGCGCGCCACCGGCAATCAGCGGGCCAAGCCGCTGTTCGACGACGCCGCCAGGGTTCTGCTCACTCTCCTCCACCAGCGACAGGTCTGCTCGATGAAGCTGCTGGCCGACATGCTGGAGGTCACCCCTGAATGCGTGGGCCACCTTGTCGCCGAGACCCGCCGGGTCCTGGAGGACCACGGTCACCAGCCCGGATACACCCCCAGCCGGTTCACCAGGACGGACGCGCTGATGGCCTTCCTCGACACCGACCAGACCCCGCCCCGCACCCGGATCATGGAGAGCCTGTCCCATCCGCGGCTTACCGGCATGTCCCGCGCGGAGCTGGATGAGCTCACTCGCCGGCTCTCTCCACGCCAGGTTGCCCAGGTTGAACGGGCCTCCTACCAGCGCCGGGGCGCCGATCGCCAGCCAGGCAGCCGCGGCGGCGTCTTCCCCCAGAAGCTGGGTGACAGAGAGCGCGTCGTGGTCGCCATCCTCTACCTGCGGAAACTGTGCACCCTGGACGTCCTTGCCGACGCGCTGGGGGACGTGAGCAGGTCCTCGATCGGGAACGTCGTCCGCGAGATCCGGCCCCTGCTTGCGGAAGGCGGACTTCTCCCACCCCCGGCCGCCACCCGCTACCGCACCGCCCCCGATCTCCTCGCGGCCGCGGACGAGTAAACCGACACACCGACAAGTTGATTCTTTACGGCTTC
>NZ_JBHYVB010000462.1:0-2177 GCF_042750115.1 Streptomyces sp. NPDC059455 | reverse complement strand
AGGTCGTGGGTGCGCCGTGAGGCGCAGTGATTCGAGTGGAGGTGAGAGACCTTCGCCGCTGATCCCGTCGCAGCGGGACGGTGGAGCTGGGGGCAGCCTGAACCGGGTGGTGCCGGGGAGGGTGGGAGCAGCCCTGACAACGCCGGGACGTGCCAGTACTGCCAGATGGTGCGGGTCCGGCTAGCGGGACGGAGAGGAGTACGCGAGGAACCGGCGTGTGACACCCCCTTGATGCGGCACCGGCTCGAACCTGGTGGATCTGGGCCGGGGGCGGCGCGCACCCGTCGAGTGTGTGGGCGGGGAACTCCCGCGGCGGTGGGCATGAGCCGCCAGGGAGGCTGCGAGGAAGGACTGCGGCGTACTCGCAGCGAAGCCGCAGGGGCATAGTCGGGCTCCTACTTCGACGAGCGAATCACTGTGAACACGGGAACCGTCCCGGGTCTGCCCTGAGCTCTCGCGTCCAGCGTGGTTGTCGGGGCTGGGCTCACCGACCGCCGATCGGCTTGGGACGGGGCGGAGCCGCCGTAGTACTCCGAGCCGGGGAAAGCCCGCGCACATGGGGAAGGGCGGCAGCGGTTTCGAGAAGGACTGGAGACTGTAATGCCGGAAGACGCACCGCCGAATGGCGGCGCTCCAGGTTCGGGACCTGCCGGGTCGTGGACGAGGGTATCGGGGATGCAGACCAAGCTTCACCGTTGGGCGGTGGCCGACCCGGGCCGCCGGTTCGATGGCTTGTTCAACTTCGTGCATGACCCGGCCACGCTGATCACGGCGTTCGACCGGGTCGCGGGCAACCAGGGGTCCAACACTCCTGGCGTCGACGGCCTGACGGCCGTCGGGGTCGAGGAGCTGATCGGGGTCCCCGGTTTCCTGGACGATCTGCGGACCGCCCTCAAGGACGGTTCGTTCCGGCCGCTGCCGGTGCGGGAACGCAAGATCCCCAAACCGGGCGGGCTGGGAAAGGTCCGCAGGCTGGGCATTCCCACAATCGCCGACCGGGTCGTCCAAGCGGCGCTGAAACTGGTGCTGGAACCCATCTTCGAGACCGGATTCGAACCGGTCTCCTACGGATTCCGGCCCCGGCGCAGGCCACATGACGCGATCGCCGAGATCCACCACTTCGGCACCCGGGGTTACCGATGGGTGCTGGACGCGGACATCGAGGCGGCCTTCGACAACCTCTCGCACTCCTTCGTCATGGACCGAGTGCGGGCGCGCGTCAAGGACAAGCGCGTGCTGGCCCTGGTCAAGGCGTTCCTCAAGGCCGGTGTGCTCACCGAACTCGGTGAGCGGCGCAACACCCATACCGGCACGCCCCAGGGCGGCATCCTGTCACCGTTGATCTTCAACATCGCGCTGTCCGCGCTCGATGAGCACGTGATGGCGCCATGGAAGAACGGCGGGGCGATGTCCACCCCGGGGAAACGGACCTACCGACGTTCCCGTGGCCGGCCGACGTGGCGGATCACCCGTTACGCCGACGACTTCGTGATCTTGGTGCACGGTTCGCGCGAGGACACCGAAGCGCTGCGCGAAGACGTCTCTCACGTGCTGGCCACCATGGGGCTGCGGCTGTCACCAGCCAAAACCCAGGTGGTCCACATGAGTGACGGGTTCAGCTACCTCGGCTTCCGCATCCGGTGGAAACGCAAGAGGGGGACGAACAAGTGGTACGTCTACACCTTCATCGACGCCCGGCCTGTCCGGACGTTGAAGGCGAAGATCCGTGCCCTGACGCACAAGACATCGCAGTGGGACCTCGCATCGACCCTGACCCGGCTGGGCCAGATCATGCGAGGCTGGGCCAACTACTTCAAACACGCCGTGGCGAAACGGACCTTCAGCAAGCTGGACGACTTCACCTTCTGGAGACTCGCCCACCTGCTGAGGGCTCGCCACGGCTGGAGCTGGGGACAACTCCGCCGCCACCTGACCGCCGCCACCGGGCGCTGGCAGATCGCGGCGGACGGGGTCGAGTTCTTCCGGATCGAAAAGGTGGCGGTCTCCCGCTACACCTACCGGGGCAACAAGATCCCAACCCCCTGGCCCGCCACTGCCTGACGACAGACACCGTGGAGAGCCCGTTACCGAGAGATCGGTACGGCGGGTTCGGCGAGCGGTCCGGGGAAACGGACCGGGAGCAATCCCGGCACCGCGCCCCGGGCCGACTCAACAAG
>NZ_JBHYVB010000461.1:0-2262 GCF_042750115.1 Streptomyces sp. NPDC059455 | reverse complement strand
GCGCGCCCCCCACCCACCCCGCCGGGGCCGCCCCCCCCCCCGCCGCCGCGCACTGGCCGAGCAGTTACCCCCCCCCCGCCGCCCCGGGCGCCGACTTCAGGATCACGGTGCACCCGGCGAGCAGCGCGGGGCCGACCTTGTTGCTGATCATGCCCATCGGGGCGTTCCACGGGATGATCGCACCGACCACGCCGGCCGGCTCACGGACGATCATGCCGAACTGTCCGCCGGCCGTCGGCTTGACCGGCTCCTCGAACGGGAAGGTGCGGGCCAGCGCGGCGTACCGCTTGAAGGCGGCCTCCGCGCCGGTGCCGGCGTTGGCGGCGAAGGTGTGCAGGACACCGGACTCGCGCGGCCAGATCTCGGCGATGTCCTCGCCGCGGAGCCTGAGTTCCGCGCCGATCGCCCGCAGGTACCCGGCCCGCTCGGCCGGTGTCAGGCGCGGCCAGGGTCCTTCGTCGAAGGCCTCCCGCGCCGCCGCGACGGCTCTGGACATGTCGGCGGCCTGCGCCTGCGCGACCCTGAAGTAGAGCTCCTCGGTCGCGGAGTCGATCACGTCGATCACGGCGCCGGACGACGGCACCACCCACTGCCCGCCGATGAAGAAGCGGCCCGTCCGACCGATCGGCGCCTCCGCGCGTACCGCCAGGCTCATCCGGTTCTTCCTCCCGATCGCCGTCTCGACGGCGCTCATGTTCGCGTGCGCCGGGCGGAGCGTAAATGGCGCTCCGCCTGCGATCCGCCACTGCGGGGTAACTGGGACTTCCTTTCCGGGACACGGCCCGTCCGGGGCCTCGACCGGCCACTCGACCTCCCGGCAAACGCCTGCCGGGACGGCCGACTGAGCTCTGCTACGCTGCCACCGGCCCCCTTCCGAGGAGGTCGATTTCTCTACTTGGGCCCCGTGAACACCCGGGGCGATTCAACAGGATGGAACAGCGTGGACATCGGCGCTCGGGAAGCAGTCGGTCCGAAGCCGGGGTCCGGCAACGCCCAGCCCAAGAAGCTGCTCCTGCGCGCACTCGCGGGAGAGCGGACCGAGCGGCCGCCGGTCTGGCTGATGCGGCAGGCCGGGCGCTACCTGCCCGAGTACCACAAGGTCCGGGACGCGGCCGGGGGCATGGTGGGGCTCTGCACCACGCCCGAGCACGCCGTCGAGGTCACCCTGCAGCCGCTGCGCCGCTTCCCGCTCGACGCCGCCATCGTGTTCGCGGACCTTCCGCAGGTCGCCGCCGCACTGGGCCAGACCCTGGACTACCGGGTCGGCGAGGGGCCGGTGTTGACGCCGCCCGTCCGCTCGACGGAGGACATCGCCGAGTTCCTGAGCATCTCCCGCCTGCACGAGGAACTGGCCCCGATCTACGAGACGGTCGGTCAGCTCACCCGCGCCCTGCCCGCCGAGACGGCCCTGATCGGCTATGCCGGCGCACCGTGGACCATTGCGACCTACATGGTCGAAGGCCGCGGCGGCGCCGCGTCGGAGCACTCCGTCGTCAAGCAGTGGGCGCTGGGCGACCCCGACGGATTCCAGCCCCTGATGGACCTGCTGACGACCGCCGTCACCCAGTTCCTCGGACGTCAGATCGAGGCGGGCGCGGAAGCGGTCCAGTTGTTCGACACCTGGGCCGGGGTACTTCCGGACGTCCTCTTCGACCGCTGGTGTGTCAAGCCGGCCGCCGCCATCATCAGCGCGCTGAAGGCGCAGTACCCGGACGTTCCCGTCATCGCGTTCCCCCGGGGCGCCGGGCTCTCCTACAACGGCTTCGCCGAGGCGACCGGCGCGGACTGCATCGGCCTGGACTCCACGGTTCCCCTCGACTGGGCCGCGCGCACCCTCCAGGGCGGGCTGGGCCGCTGCGTGCAGGGCAACCTCGATCCCCAGCTGCTGATCGCCGGCGGACCCGCGCTCCACGCCGGGACGGAGCGCATCCTGCGCGGCCTGAGCGGGGGGCCGTTCGTGTTCAACCTGGGACACGGCATCGTCAAGACCACGCCCATCGAGCACATCAGCGCCGTCGTCGACCAGGTGCGCGCCTGGAGCACGCCGACGGCGTAGGACCTACTGCGGTCCGCCAGGCGTCGGCTGGGACCGTCGACCGAAGCGGAGCGGAAGGCACACCGGTCCGCGCGCCAGGCGCCCGCCCCAGACCACCGCGGACGCGTCCTCGAGGCTGAAGTCCGGGATGCGCTCGAGCCAGACCTCCAGTGCGACGCGGAGTTCCATGCGGGCCAGGTGGGAGCCCAGGCAGCGGTGGATGCCCA
>NZ_JBHYVB010000460.1:0-2298 GCF_042750115.1 Streptomyces sp. NPDC059455 | reverse complement strand
GGCATCGATATGCGGCTCCGCCGCGTGGCCCGCCGGGACCCCGGTAAGGGCTCCGCTGGAAGTGCCCTGACCTGCCGTCGATCGTCCGCGGCACCGTCGTGGCCGGTCGCGCCCACGCGACGGAGCCGCACATCGACACAGCCCCGCGCCTCTGCCCGCTTGACTTGAACCGCGGTTGAAGTTTCAGGATCGGGGTCGGAGGGGCGCGCTACGGGGGAGCGCCCCTCCGGCCCCAGCACCCTCTCCCCCGGCTTGCTCGGCTTTCCGACGTCCCCAACCGCGAGGAGACCGCCATGTCCGCCCCGACCAGCTCCGGACCGCTGCCCGAGCTCGCCCGGCCCGATGTGGGCGCCGCGCTGTTCAGTACCTGGAGCGTCGGCACACCGGAACGGCAGCGGGCCGCGGTCGACGCCATCGCCGCCACCTGGGACAGCCGCCCCTGGCCGGCGCCCGAGCTGCTCTCGTACAACCTCTACGCGGGCACGGACGGCGATACGCTGATGCACCACTCCCAGTGGGCCGACGAGGCCGCCTACCACGCCTTCTTCCGGACCCAGCGCCAGCAGCGCAACGACGCGGTCGACAGCGCGGTGCCGGACATCGAGCGGCTCGGTCTCGCGTACTACCGCCACTACCGCGGCTTCCAGGCACCGGCCGCCGACCAGGCCGCCACGACGGACCCCGGGCTGTTCGTCGTGGTCGAGATCGACTTCAACGACCCCGATCCCCAGGTCCGCCGGTCCTGGGTGGACCTGGTCATCGAGGCCCTGGAGAGCGAGCCCGACCCGGGCCTGCTGTCCGCCGACTTCCATCTGATCGTCGACGGCGAGCGCCATCTGGCCACCGACCGCGCCCGGGTGCTCAACTACGCCCGCTGGACCGACGTGGAGTCGTACGAGGCGGCGCTGGCGGCCGACGGGCCGCGCGGCGGTGGCTCGTCCGCCTGGGACCGGGTGCTCGACTTCCCCACCCGGGTGGGTGCCTCGTCCCGCTCCTATCGCTTCCGGCGGAGCTTCGTACGGCCGTCGGCGTCATAGCGACGTCATAGCGGCGTCGTAACGGAATTCCGGGAATTCACCGGAGCGCGAGAGTCAGCGGGCCGCGTATTACTCCGCGAATCCCCGGCCCGCACAACGGCCGGGGGCCCGCACAACGGCCGGGGGCCCGCACAACGGACGGCGATATGCCGCCGCGATATTCAGACCGTCAGCACGACCTTGCCGAAGAGATCGCCGCCCGCCATCTTCTCGAACCCCTCGCGGGCCCGGTCCAGCGGCAGCACCGAATCGATCACCGGCCGTACCCCGCGCGCGGCGCAGAAGCTCAGCAGGTCCTCCAGCTCGTCCTTCCCGCCCATCGTGGAGCCGACGACCTTCAGCTCCAGGAAGAAGATCCGGTTGAGCTCGGCGGCCTTCGGGTTGGGGCCACTGGTGGCCCCCGAAATCACCAGGGTGCCGCCGGGCTTGAGGGACTTCACCGAATGCGACCAGGTGGCGGCGCCCACCGTCTCGATCACGGCGTCCACCCGGCGCGGCAGCCGCTCCCCCGGCTCGTACGCGCCCTCGGCGCCCAGCTCGACGGCGCGGGCCCGCTTGGCCTCGTCACGGCTGGTGGCCAGCACCCGCAGCCCGGCGGCCGCGCCCAGCACGATCGCGGCGGTGGCCACACCGCCGCCGGCGCCCTGGACCAGGACGCTGTCGCCGGGGCGCACCCCCGCGTTGGTGAACAGCATGCGGTACGCGGTCAGCCAGGCCGTGGGCAGGCAGGCGGCCTCCTCGAAGGAGAGCTCCTTGGGCTTGGGCAGCACATTCCAGCTGGGGACGGTCACCTTCTCGGCGAAGGTGCCCTGGTAGCGCTCGGTGAGGATGGAGCGGGGCTCCTTCGGGCCGACGCCGTGTCCGCTCTGGCCGATGACGGAGTGGAGGACGACCTCGTTGCCGTCCTCGTCGATCCCGGCCGCGTCACAGCCGAGGATCATCGGAAGCGACTCCTCGCCGAGGCCCACGCCGCGCAGCGACCACAGGTCGTGGTGGTTGAGCGAGGCGGCCTTGACGTTCACGGTGGTCCAGCCGGGCCGGGCCTCCGGCTCGGGGCGCTCCCCCAGTTCGAGGCCGCTCAGCGGCTGGTCACGGTCGATACGTGCGGCATAGGCAGCGAACATGATCCCGACCTTAGGCCGCGGGGCGACCCCACGGAACCGCACCACGGTGTGACCCCGCTCGCCCGCCGGACAGCGCACGGGCCGGGCCGGGCCTGCCGGTGCTGGGGGGGCCGGCGCCTTGTAGGGACTGGCGCGGA
>NZ_JBHYVB010000459.1:0-2301 GCF_042750115.1 Streptomyces sp. NPDC059455 | reverse complement strand
AGGACCGCCGTTATGACATCCCTGTTCCGAATCCGCCAACGTCAGCCAGCCATAGCCACCCGACCCGCCATAACCGACGCCCCCAGATAATTGCCATTATCCCGGCACCGGGATATCGGGAAGAAAATCAACGGCCGCAAGCGGCACCTGGTCGTGGACACCAAGGGCCTGCCGCTGTTCGTGATGGTCACCCCGGCCGACATGACCGACCGCAACGCGGCCAAGGAAGTCCTGTTCCGGCTGCGGCTGATGCACTCCGAGATCACCATCGTCTGGGCCGACTCCGCCTACGCCGGACAGCTCGTGACCTGGGCGAAGACCTACCTGAACCTGACGATCAAGACCGTCAGCCGCCCGAAGAACACCCCCGGGTTCGTCGTCCTGCCCCGCCGCTGGGTCGTGGAGCGCTCACACGCCTGGGTCATGCACGCCCGCCGACACGCCCGCGACTACGAACGCCTCATCCAGCACTGGGAATCGCTGATCACCTGGGCCGCGATCACCCTCATGACCAGGCGCATCACCCGCCGAAGCTCCCGCAGAAGTGGACAGCCGACCTCCCGCGAAGCCAGGCGCGACTGAGAAGGACGGCGGTCACCGTCACCACCGCCACCCACAAGCCACCGAGCGAACGCTTCGGCGTCATTCTCTCATCACCGCGACCGCCCCTTCGGGCATTCGCACCACGAGACCGTGGCCGTCAGCCCGTCGACCAGCTGATCTCACCGCCCGAACCCGGCCGTTCGCTTTCTGAGGTGGGAAACACCGACTGCTACGTCATGCCCAGCTCACACACAGGCGCTTACCTTGTTCTTTATCTACCAAGATCTTCCGGGCTTGCCGATGGCCTTGAGGGTCTCGGGGCGTTTGGCGGTTTTGCCGACGGCGTAGCGGGTGCTCGGTGTTTGTTCTTGGAGCCGGGTGGCCGTCCGGGGCCGCTGCCTCGGGGTTGGGGAACACGGGCCGGGCAGGCGAGGTGGGCGCGGATGTTCCTGAATCCTCGGCGGACCCGGGCCGGGGTGAGGCGGTCGGCGCCGGAGGGTTTCTCCCAGGGCCGGCGCAGGTCCGCGGCCAGCGGTCGCGCGAGGCGAAGCTGCGTGTGTGCGACGATCAGGATCCAGGTCCAGCGGTCCGCGGCCTCGGGCGTGCGGATTTTCGGGGTGGTCCAGCCAAGGGTCTGCTTCACGAAGCGGAACGTGTGCTCCAGGTCGAAGCGGCGGAGAAACGCCTGCCAGAAGCGGTCCACGTCGTCCGGGGTGGCGCTGGCCTTGGAGGACCATAACCACACTGGCGGGGCATACCGGTCCTTCGACAGGTGCTCCACCTTCAACCGCATCAGCGTCCCCTCGACCAGGGGTAGTTCACCATCGTGGTCGAGCCAGGAGGAGCGGTGGGTGAGCCGGGGGTGGACCCGGTCCCACGCCTGGGTGACGGCCTTGCCGTAGTTGGCGGTGTCGGTGACCGTGGTGATCGCGGGCTCGGGCCAGGTCTCCGGCTTGGTGAACCGGGACTCCGGACCGTGCTTGGGTGGCCGTCCGTTGACATCGTGCATCCTCGGCGGCTTCGGCAGACGCATCACGCGGTCGGAGCGGACCCGGCCGACCAGTTCGACCGGTAGGTCGCGCAGGACCCACGCCAGACGGGTGACGTCGTAGCCGGCGTCGCTGACGATCACGATGGCCGGGTTCCCGGCCTGCCACTGCCCCGTGGCGATGAGCCGTTCGACCACTCCTCGGAGCTGGGCGGCGGTGACCGCGGTCGCGTCGTCCGCGGGCCCGAGCCGGACCGCGTCCAGGATCGCGGTCCAGGACGTGGCACCCGGCTCCAGCACGGCCACGACGGAGTACGGCCAGCCCGGAATGAACTGCGAGGCCGTCTTCGCCCGTCCGTAGACGTGGCAGAACAGACGGTCCGCCGAGCACGGCGCGTCCGAGCGGAGCCACGGCGACACATCCACCGCCAGCACCAGGCGCCCGCCCTCGAACCCGGCAGCGACAGTCCGGCCAGCACGGTACGCAGCCGGCCGACGTCGATCCGGCCGTGATTCAGACCTCCGTACATCGCTCCGTGCCCACGACGATGCTCCGGCAGCAACGTCAGATCCACCGGGGACTTCACCGCCCCGTCCGCACACAACACGGCGTCGGACAGCTCGAACAACTCGTCGCGCCGAGCGCCCAGACACTCATAGAACTCGCCCCGGAAGCGTGGCGCTTCCGCGAACGCCTCCCTCCGGACAACATCAGACAGCAGACTCATCCTCACGGCCTTCGTCGTGGTCACGTGCACCTTGGTCGGAGC
>NZ_JBHYVB010000458.1:0-2328 GCF_042750115.1 Streptomyces sp. NPDC059455 | reverse complement strand
GGATCGGCGTAGACGGCTACGCTCGCGATCCCGGCATCCCGGCAGGCACGGGCAACACGGACAGCGATCTCGCCACGGTTGGCGATGAGCACCTTGCGCACGATGGCTCCCTCCTTGAAACAAGCCGAGTTTAGGTACAGGCGACACCTCGCGCCGAGAAGACCCCGGGCGTGAGCTTGACCACACGGAGCGTGAACCTCGCGTTGGACGAACGTCCGGATCCCCCGTCGCTCCACGGTACGCCCGGTTTTCGGGGCCATGGCACGGTCCACGATGTGGGCAAGGTCTCTGGCACGCCGTGCTGCGGCGCCTCGCGTTTCTTTGTGGAGACCCTACGAATGCCGGGCGGAAACTTTGCCACGGCGTTCAGCTCGTCCGAACCTCTTGTGGCGGCGCTTACCCGTTAGTAGCGTGCTTCGGCACTGACAGAGTGGAGGGGATCGCGGTGGCGCGCAGACCAGTGGCCGCGGTGGCGGCAGTGACGCTGATGGTCGAGGCGGTCGGCATAGCGCTGCTGAACTGGATCCTCGGCCTGGTCGTGGACCGTCAGCAGATGTCCTTGGGCGGCATGGACACCGACGCGATGTCGATCGGGACCTGGGTCGCGGGCGGCCTCTTCGGCCTCTATCTGCTGGTGTGCGGGGTGGTGCTGCTGCGCACCGCGGTGCGCGACCGCGCGCCCGGCCGCCTGGCCCGCATCCTGCTCATCACCTGTGCGGTGGTGCACGGGCTGTTGGGCGCGTTCTCGGTCGGCCTGGTGGGCTGGGCGGCGTTCGCGTTCATGATGGTGGTGCTGGGGCTGATCGTGCTGAGCCTGCTGGGGTACGAGGCGGAGTCGCCCGCCGAGCCCTCCGCCGAGGTCGCGGGCGGCGGCCACGATGCCCCCAGCCCGGCCTGAGCCGCGCTCCCAGTCCGGCCTGAGCCGGGAAAGATCGAGGGAAAGACCTAAGAGAGGTCCAGGGAATCGCCTAGCCGGAATTCCCTAGTCGTTCCAGAGGTCCGTGATCCGCACGTCCAGTTCGGCGAGCAGCCGGCGGAACAGCGGCAGGGACAGCCCGATCACGTTTCCGGAGTCGCCCTCGATGCCGTCGATGAACGGCGCCGAACGGCCGTCGAGCGTGAACGCGCCCGCCACGTGCAGCGGTTCGCCGCTGGCGACGTACGCCGCGATCTCCTCGTCCGTCGGCTCGCCGAAGTGGACGGTGGTGGACGCGGTGGCCGAGGTGCGGCTGCCGTTGGCCGTGTCGATCACGCAGTGCCCGGTGCGCAGCACCCCGGCCCGGCCGCGCATCGACTTCCAGCGCGCGGTGGCCTCCTCGGCGTCGGCCGGCTTGCCGAGCGCCTGACCGTCGAGCTCCAGCACCGAGTCGCAGCCGACGACGAGGGAGCCGGCCGTCTCCGGAAGCCCGGCCACGGCGGTGGCCTTCGCCTCGGCCAGCACCCGGGCCAGCTCGGCGGGGGTGTCGGCGCTGAGCGCGTCCTCGTCCACCCCGCTGACGATCACCTTCGGCGCCAATCCGGCCTGCCGCAGCAGCCCGAGCCGGGCGGGCGAGGCGGACGCGAGAACGAGAGTGCGCTGCGCAGTCATGCGCACCAGGGTAAGCCGCTCCCGGCGAGGGGCCGGGGGCCAGGGCCACCTGCTACGGGGTGTCCGCGCGTGGCAGGTGCTTCGCCCCTGGGCCCCGGGGTCTGGGGCGGAGCCCCAGTCGTGGGAAGGGGCGAGGAGGGGAACAGCCCGCCGCAGGCGAGTCAAGATCCGTCGGACACCGCCCGGGTTAGGGCCACATGCCGAGGATGCACATCGCCAGCAGCACGGCGACGGTCAGAACGGTGCGGGCGCGGCGGAGCATGGCCTCGGCGCGCCGCAGTTCCTCGGGCGGCTCATCGGGCGGCTCGGACCACAGCATGAATCCGATCCTGAGGCCGGAGACGCCGGGGCGCCTGAGTACGCGTACTCAGGCGCCCCGGCGCGAAGCTGCCATCCGGCCCGCCGCGGGCCGCTCAGGCGGGCCAGTAGGTGGTGCGCCACGCCTTGGGACCCGGGTGCGGCACCCGGTGGCTGGGGACGGTGCGGGCGGGGTCGGACCACTCCTCCGGATCGTCCTCGGTCCGCGCAGCGGCCATGACGGCCGCCGCGCGTGCTTGCACCACCGCCAGAGCGGCGGCCAACTCCTCGGGGGTCGGGTTGCCCCGGACAATACGGATCATGGAAACAGCCCTTCGCTAGGGGGCTAGAGGGGGATGTTGCCGTGCTTCTTCGGGGGCAGCGCTTCGCGCTTGTTCCGCAACGTCCGCAGACCGCGGACGATGTGGCGACGGGTCTCGGAG
>NZ_JBHYVB010000457.1:0-2331 GCF_042750115.1 Streptomyces sp. NPDC059455 | reverse complement strand
GTCACAATCCAGCCCCTCCGGCGTGTGAGGAGCGGGGTCCAGGGGCGGAGCCCCCCACGCGGCGGAGCCGCATATCGTCAGGTGCCGGGAAGGGGCGGGGAGGGGAAAGAACCGCCGGACGCCCGGGGCCCGGGGCGCGGCGCCCCGCCTCCCAACCGCCGCGCGGGGCGGTATCCGGCCGACGGGCCGCACGCAAGACCGAGCCCGCCCCGGGAGCGCCCGGGCGCGCTTCGGCCGCGAGCCCGCCATGGTCCGCCGCTCGCCCGGAGGGCACGGCATCATGGGGCCGTGCGTGCTGCTCGGCTCATCAAGATGGTGCTTCTGCTCCAGGCTCGGCCCTCGATCACGGGGGCCGAGCTGGCGCGGGAGCTGGAGGTCTCCGAGCGCACCGTGACGCGGGACGCGGCCGCGCTGTCCGAGGCGGGGATCCCGGTCTACGCGGACCGGGGCCGGGCCGGGGGCTACCGGCTCATCGGCGGCTACCGCACCCGGCTGACCGGCCTCGGGCGGACCGAGGCCGAGGCGCTGTTCCTGTCCGGTGTGCCCTCCGCGCTGCGCGAGATGGGGCTCGCGGACGCCGCCTCCGCCGCCCGGCTGAAGGTGTCCGCCGCGCTGCTCCCGGAGCTGCGGGACGCCTCCCACACGGTGGCCCAGCGGTTCCACCTCGACGCCCCGGGCTGGTGGCGGGAGCCGGAGGCGCCGGAGCTGCTGCCGGGCATCGCCGACGCGGTCTGGGACGATCTGCGGATCGCCGTCCGCTACCGGCGCCGGGACGCGGAGGTCCGGCGGGAGCTGGAACCGTACGGGCTCGTGCTCAAGGCGGGCGTCTGGTATCTCGCGGCCCGCGCGGAGGGCGGCTTCCGGGTGTACCGGGTGGATCGTTTCGCCGCCGTCGAACCGGCCGGCGCCCGCTTCACCCGGGACGAGGAGTTCGACCTGCCCGCCTTCTGGGAGGAGCGGGCCGAGCAGTTCGCCCGCTCGATCCTGCGCGAGCGGGCGGTCGTACGGCTGACTCCGGCCGGGGCCCGGCGGCTGCAGCATGTCACGGACCGGGTGGCGGCCGAGGAGGCCGTGCGTGAGGCCGGGGAACCCGACGGGCAGGGGAGGCTCACCGTCACCCTGCCCGTCGAGTCGTACGAGGTCGCCCTCGCCCAGCTGCTCGGGCTCGGCCCGGACGCGGAGGTGCTGGGGCCGCCGGAGCTGCGGGCGCTCTTCGCGGAGGCGGCGCGCCGTACGGCGGAGCTGTACCGGTGACCGCGCGGTTTTACCGGTAGTCGGCCGCCGTGCCCTCCTTACCGCCGAAGACGACGTCCCGGAAGTAGCCGAAGGCGTCCGGCCGCGAGCCGTCCAGATCGGTGAAGCCGTAGACCTTGGCCAGCTCCCCGCTGAAGACGGACTTGCCGTTCCACCGCGCCCGGTCCGGGTCGGCGGCGAGCGCGGCGACCGCGCGCCCGACGAAGTGCGGTGACTCGGCGATGGCGAAGTGCGGCTCCTTCTCCACCGCGTCCCGCCAGTTCCCCTCCGTCACCCCGAAGTGGTCCAGCATCTGCTCGGAGCGCAGAAAGCCCGGCGAGACGCTGACCGCCGTGCCGTCGAACTCCTTCAGCTCCTCCGCGAGCCCGAAGGCGGTGCGGATGGGCGCGTTCTTGGCGAGGTCGTAGAAGAGGTTCAGCCGGTACGTCTTGTTGAACTCCTCGTTTCCGTCGGTCACCTCGACCACCAGACCGCCCGGGTGCCGGATCAGCAGCGGCAGCGCGTAGTGGCTGGTGATGAGGTGGGTCTCGACGCCGAGCCGGAGCATCCGCAGCCCGCCCGCCAGATTCGTCTCCCAGGTCTTCTTGCCGAACTCGATCAGCGCCTCACCGCCCCATACGTCGTTGACCAGGACGTCCAGCCGGCCCTGCTCCCGGTCGATCCGCTCCACCAGCGCCCGGACCTGCTCGGGCTCGAGGTGGTCCGTCGGCACCGCGATGCCCGTGCCGCCGGCGGCCGTGATCAGCTCCGCCGTCTCCTCGATGGTCTCGGTGGCCCGCCCCACCTCGCTGATCCGATCCCGGGTGGTGCGCCCCGTCGCGTAGACGGTGGCCCCGGCCGCCCCCAGCTCGACGGCCATCGCCCGGCCCGCGCCGCGCGTCGCCCCCGCGACGAGCGCGACCCGGCCCGCCAGTGCGCCCTGTGTGCTCACGTCCAATACGTCCTCTCGGTGTGAATGCCGTGTTGGGTGACGTGGTGGGGCCCCGGGGGGGGGGGGGGGGCCCCGCGGGGGGGCCGGGGGCGGGGACCCCCCCCACCGCGGGGGGGGGTTGGGGGGGGCCCCGCACCGCGCGGTGC
>NZ_JBHYVB010000456.1:0-2345 GCF_042750115.1 Streptomyces sp. NPDC059455 | reverse complement strand
CCCCGGGGTCCAGGGGCGGAGCCCTTGGTATCGGGAAGGGGCGGGGAGGGGAAAACCCCACCGGACGGCCCCTGGCGCAGGAGCCCAGCCGTTCGCCGTTCGCGTCGCCGTTCGCCAGCCGGGCCCTCGGGTCGGCGCGGGGCTGTGCCGATGTGCGGCTCCGCCGCGTGGGCGCGACCAGCTACGACGGCGCCGCGGACGATTGACGGCAGGCCGGGCACCCCCCCCGCGGAGCGTCAGCCCAGCGGGGCCAGTCGGTCGCCGTTTGCCAGGCGGGCCTTGAGGTCGGCGCGGGCGCCCGCCTTCGCGGGGAGGGTCAGCCCGCGGCCGTAGGAGCGGCCCCGGACGCCGCCGGTGGCGACGATCCCGGTGACCTGGCGGCTTCCGGCGGCCAGCAGATACCAGTGGCCGGACCGCGCCTTCCACAGCACCCCCGCCAGCACCCGCGGCTCGCGCGGGCCGCAGGCGGGGGAGTTGTCGGCGCCGGCCGCGACCGCCCCCGCCCTGCCCCGACGGGTGTCCCACGGCTGGAACTGGGCCAGGACCTTGCTGCCCGTGCCCCGCCAGGTGTCGGCGCGGGTGCACAGCCAGGCCGCGTGGCCGCCCGCCTCCGGCAGGGCCTGGGCGGCGAACCGCCAGGCGTTGACCGAGCGCACCCCGCGCGCCCGCATCATCGCCAGCCGGCACCCGGTCCTGGCCCAGCTCGCCCGGGCCGCCCGCCCCGCCACATCGCGCGCCCCGCCGCCCGGAGTGCCGTAGGTGAGCCGGGCCGGGGCCAGTTCGCCGAGGTCGGCCACGAGCCGCGAGCCGAACTGGAGCGCGGGCCAGCCACGGCAGGGGCGCAGCCGCGGAACGGTGCGTACCGGGTCGGTCACCCCGTCCACGGTGCGGCGCAGCGGGCGCGGCACCCCGGCCGGGTGCAGCAGATCCCGCACCCAGACGTGGCGCACCCAAGGGGCGGTCAGATAGCGGACGTTGCCGTCCGCGCGGCTGAGGACCAGCGCGGTCGAGGTGCCCGCGTCGGCGGCGTCCAGCCGGGCGAAGTCCAGCGCGACCGCGCGGCCCTCGACCGCTTCCGCGTACCGCGCCACCCGCAGCCCGTCGTACAGCAGCACCACCGTGGCCTGGTCCACCTCGCCCGCGAACAGCAGCTGTGGCGGCCCCGACGGCGGCCCGGACTGCGTGCCCATGGTGGCCGACACCCGCACCGAACCGCCCGGCCGCGCCCAGACGGCCAGCGCGCGGCGCAGCAGCGCGGTGTCCCGGATCCGGTCGCCGCGCGCGGGCCAGGTGGAGAAGTCGGCGCGGGAGACGGTGCGCCAGGCGTCGGGCGCGGCGCGGGTCAACCGGTCGGGGTCCAGGGCCCGTTCGGAGGCGGGATTGCGGGCGTACGAGGGCGCGGCGGCGCCGCTCGGCCCCCAGCCCCGCCCCGGCATCCCCAGCAGCGTCCCGCACACCACCAGCGCCACCACCGCCACCAGCACCGCCCGCAGATGCTGACGGCGGCGCATCAGATCGGTGGGCCGCGCCTGGAGCGAACACGGGTCGAACTCGGCGGACTCCAGCAGCGATTCGTCCCGGCTGCCCGCCGGATCCGGCACCGACTCCGCCTCGTCCACCGCGTCCCGCGCGTCGGCGACCCCGGCGGTGCGCAGCAGGGCGCGCGTCTCGTGCTCGTCGAGCTGCTCCAGCTCCAGCAGGACGTAGGCGGCGCGGCCGGGGCCGGACAGCTCCGACAGCGCCTTCTCCAGGGCGAGTTCATCCGCGCCGCCGGAGCGGGGGAACAGCCGCAGCCCGAACACCTGCGGCAGCGCCGGGGGCCGCTGCCACCAGGGCCGCTGCCGGGCGGCGCGCAGCGCCAGGCGCAGCACCCGCAGCCGCACATAGGCGTAGCCAGTGTCGGCTGCCGGGCCCTTCGTCCCGCGCTGCCAGGGCAGTTCGACATCGGGGTGCGGGTCCGGGCCGGTGCCGTAGCCCCGGTTGCGGGGCAGGGCGCGCTGGGCGAGGGCGTGTGCCGCGAGCACCCGTCGGGTGCGCCCGATGCCCGGCGGCAGGATGAGATACGCGAGCCGCACCAGCCGCGGGTAGTGCTCGACGATGGCGGCCTCGGCCTGCTCGACGTCGATCAGGCCGGTGGGTTCGTCGTCGGTGGCGACTGTCGCCTGCTGGTGGTCCACGTGTCGTGAACGAGTGGCGGGCCGGGTAGGTCACCTGCGGGGCGCCCGGCGGACCTTTCCCCTCCCCGCCCCTCCCCGAAACCGGGGCTCCGCCCCCGGCCCCCGCACCGGGGCTCCGCCCCCGGCCCCCGCACCGGGGCTCCGCCCCCGGCCCCCGCACCGGGGCTC
>NZ_JBHYVB010000455.1:0-2345 GCF_042750115.1 Streptomyces sp. NPDC059455 | reverse complement strand
CCATTACGCCAACAGCGGCATGTCACACACCATCACACAGGGTGGCTCTCAATCTCGTTGCCGAAACAGCGGCTCCCGATCTCGCCGCCCCACTGACACCCGTTCAACCTGTCAGAAACACTGGCCGTGTGAGCTGTCCGAGGAGGTTGATGCGCTGCTGGCCGACTTAGACGTCATCTCATTTGGGCTCGCCGGTAGCCTGGTTGTGTGTTGATGGTTGAACGTCTGGTGCCGGACGGGTTATGGGAGTTGTTTCAGCGGGTGGTTCCGGAGGTGCCGACCCGTCCGCAGGGTGGTGGTCGACGCCGGTACGGAGATCGTGAGGTGCTGGCCGCGATCATCTTCGTGGCGACCACTGGCTGCACGTGGGCGCAGGTCCCGCCCGTGTTCGGCCCGTCCGGTGCCACCGCTCACCGCCGTTTCACGGAATGGTCCCAGGGGCGGGTGTGGGCGAAGCTGCACCGCCTGGTCCTGGATGAGCTCGGGTCGCGCGGCGAGCTGGACTGGTCGCGGTGCGCGATCGACTCGGTGAACATGAGGGCCCTCAAAGGGGGGACCTGACGGGTCCGAATCCCGTGGATCGGGGCAAGAAGGGCTCGAAGATCCACTTGATCACCGAGCGGACCGGATTGCCCATCTCCATCGGGATCTCGGGCGCCAACCTTCACGACAGCCAGGCGCTCGAACCGCTCGTGCGCGGCATCCCGCCCATCCGTTCCCGCCGCGGGCCTCGCCGCCGAAGGCCGGCCAAGCTCCACGGCGACAAGGGTTACGACTACGGCCACCTGCGCCGATGGCTACGGCAGCGCGGTATCCGACACGGCATCGCCCGCAAAGGCATCGAGTCCTCCAAGCGGCTGGGACGGCACCGCTGGACCATCGAACGCACGATGTCCTGGCTCGCCGGATGCCGACGACTCCACCGCCGTTACGAACGGAAAGCTGTCCACTTCCTGGCCTTCACCAGCATCGCCTGCACCCTCATCTGCTACCGCAGACTTACCAAATGAGATGACCTCTAAACACGCGAGCGGCAGAGTGCCCAGCTCAGGCCGCTGTCCGTCTGACGCAGACTCTGGGTGCGCAGGGGCGGCCGACGGGCGATGTCGGGTCTGCCGACTTCAGGACGCCGGGAGATGGCGGGCATCGCAGGCGGTGCACGGTTCGTTGCCCGGTCGGGTGAGCTCGCGCAGGGCCTGGTCGAGGGTGAGGTCTGCGTCGCCGGTCGGTATCCAGCATGATTCGTGGTGGATGATCCGGCGCCCGGGGCCGTCGACGGGCGCGGGCAGGTGCTGCATGCTCCACCGGCCTGCCGGGGCGGCGGGGGAGGAGTGGGGTGGTCGGGCTGGCCGGTGTTGCCGCCGGGTCGGTACGGCGGAGTAGTCGGTGCCCTCGATGGCGCTGATCAGGCGGGCGGGGACGCGCATCACGATCGAGTCGGGCTCGACCGTGATGCGGTTCGGCAGCTCCACCTCGGCCCATACGGGCAAACGCACCTCGTACCACCAGCCGCCCCCGGTACCGCGGCGGTCGAGGCGGCCGATGACCTGGGCTGTGACGCTCTGGCCGTCAGCCAGCTCGACCCACGCCGGCGGTCCGGGGGCGTCCGGGGCCGGGGTGTCGGGGCTGAGGGCGTCCACGGCTACGCGGAGGGTGCGGCAGGTGCAGCGTCGTGGGTGTGCTCGAGCTGCGTCCGCGCGGTGACGAGGTCCGGGCCCTCGAAGTTTACCCAGAAGGCGTGTGTGACGACGGTGATGGTCAGCTCCCGCTGCCGCTGTACCTCCTTCTGGTCCTCCTCGGTCCAGCCGTCGGTGGCGGGGCGCTGCCGCGGGCGCCAGATGTCGGGGTCACTGAATCCCGGGTGCGGCTCAACGGACCACGGGAGGCCCTCGAGGAGCGCGGTGAGGGCGGCGGCGACCTGGTGGAGTTCTTCCTGCGCGGCGAGCAGGTCCGGGGGAAAGTCGTAGGCTCTGGCCATAGCCTGGAATGGTACGCCTGTTCGATTCCTGATGAGGGCGGTGAGCTGACGCCCGGTGTGTCGTCGTTGTGACTGAGCGTTTCAGTTGGCCCCTGAGCGTTGTACTCGGCCCGGCTGAGCGTGACGGTTGGCCTGGGCCGTTCGCGGGTGGGGCTGAGCTGGGGCTTTGGCAGGACTCAAACCGCCGTTCCCACTCCACAGCGCGGCCGATGAGTTTGTGTCTCGCGGCCGGTCCAAGCTCGTGACACCTCAGGAAGGGAACCGCCATGTCGGAGCTTCTCGTCGACTTCATCACCTCCCTCGACGGCCATGCATCGGGAGAGGGATGGCCCGGGTTCTGGGGCCTCGAGGGCCCGGAGTACCTCGC
>NZ_JBHYVB010000454.1:0-2347 GCF_042750115.1 Streptomyces sp. NPDC059455 | reverse complement strand
ACGCCCGGTTACATTCCGAACCCGGAAGCTAAGCCTTTCAGCGCCGATGGTACTGCAGGGGGGACCCTGTGGGAGAGTAGGACGCCGCCGAACAATCTTTCAAGGACCCTTGGTCCCAGCGTGCATGCTGGGACCAAGGGTCCTTTTGTTTTTTCTGGGCCCGCATCGGTTTGACTGGTGCGGGAGAATGGCTGCAGTACATGAAGACAGGAGTCATGCCGATGTCCACCAACTCTCCCGACGACCGGTCGGGCCGCGAGCCGCGGGGCCGGGAAGCCGACGATCGGCGGGAGGCCCGCGGCTCCGGGCCGCGCCGCGACGGTGGTCGTGGTGGTTTCCGGCGTGACGACCGCCGCGATGAGCGGCCGCGCGGGCCCCGTCGCGATGATGACCGTGGCGGGTTCCGCCGCGATGACGACCGCGGTGGTATCCGCCGCGATGACCGGCGGGACGAGCGCCGGGATGATCGCCGGGACGACCGGTCGCGTGGCCCGCGTCGGGACGATGAGCGCGGAGGCCGCCCCGGCGGCTATGCGCGCCGCGATGACCGGGGTGGCCGCCCCGCCGGGCGATACGAGCGCCGGGACGATCGTCGTGATGACCGCCGGGACGATCGTCGTGACGAGCGGCCGCGTGGGCCTCGCCGTGATGACCGCGACGGTGGCTCCCGCCAGGGCGGCTTCCGCCGGGACCGTGACGATCGGCCGGGCTTCCGCAGGGACGATGACCGCGGTGGCTACCGGCGCGATGACCGCCGGGATGAGCGGCCGCGTGGGCCGCGTCGCGATGATGACCGTGGCGGCCGGGGCGGCGGCTACGAGCGTCGGGATGAGCGGCCTTCGTACCGTCGTGATGACGACCGTGGTGGGTTCCGGCGGGATGACCGTCGGGATGAGCGGCCTTCGCATCGTCGTGATGACGACCGTGGTGGGTTCCGGCGGGATGACCGTCGGGATGAGCGGCCTTCGCATCGTCGTGATGACGACCGTGGTGGATTCCGTAGGGATGAGCGGCCTTCGCATCGTCGTGACGATGACCGTGGTGGGTTCCGGCGGGATGACCGTCGGGATGAGCGGCCCTCGTACCGTCGTGATGACGACCGCAGCGGGTTCCGGCGGGATGATCGCCGGGACGATCGTCGGGATGACCGTCGTGACGAGCGGCCGCGTGGGCCTCGCCGTGATGACCGTGACGGTGGTTTCCGGGGTGGTCGGGACGACCGCGGGCCGCGTCGTCCGTATGGTCAGGGACAGGGCCGCGACGACCGGCGCTCCGGCGGCGGCGGTGGGTTCAAGCGCCGTGACGACCGCACCGGCGGCTACGGGCGTGGCGAAGAGCGCGGCAGGGACCGCGACCGCGAGCCGATCAAGCGGCTGCCGATCCCCGAGGACGTCACCGGCGAGGAGATCGACAAGGGCGTGCGGCAGGAGCTGATGAGCCTGCCGAAGACCCTCGCCGAGGACGTCGCGAAGAACCTCGTCATGGTGGCCAAGCTGCTGGACGACGAACCCGAGCGGGCGTACCAGTACTCGCGCGTCGCCCTGCGGCTCGCCTCCCGGGTGGCCGCTGTGCGCGAGGCCGCGGGCTTCGCCTCGTACGCCGTCGGGAAGTACGCCGAGGCGCTCGCGGAATTCCGCGCCGCGCGTCGGATGACCGGCAACTCCGAGCTGTGGCCGGTGATGGCCGACTGTGAGCGCGGCATGGGCCGTCCCGAGCGGGCGCTGGCCATGGCCGGTGAGCCGGAGGTGCAGAAGCTGGACCGGGCTGGTCAGGTCGAGATGCGGATGGTGGCCGCCGGTGCCCGGCGTGACATGGGCCAGGCCGACGCCGCCGTGGTCACCCTGCAGAGCCCGGAGTTGGCCTCGAACTCCATCCAGCCCTGGACCGCCCGGCTGCGCTACGCCTACGCCGACGCGCTGCTGGCGGTCGACCGCGAGGACGAGGCCCGCGAGTGGTTCGCCAAGGCTCTCGAGGCGGATCAGAGCGGGAGTACGGACGCGTCGGACCGGCTCGCCGAGCTGGACGGGGTCGAGTTCGTGGACGCCCTCGACCCCGAGGAGGCGGTGGACGGCGACGCTCGCCAGCCGGTCGAGGAGTCGAAGGTCGACCAGCCGGTCGAAGAGTTGAAGGCCGAGGAATCGGAGGTCGAGGAGTCGGAGGCCGAGGAGCTGGAGTTCGACGAGGTCCCGTCCGACGAGGACATGGTCGAGCCCGAGCCCGACGATGCCGACGAGCCCGACGATGCCGACGAGCCCGACGACGCCGACGAGCCCGACGACGCCGAGCCGGTGGCCGAGGCGACGTCCGAGGTTCAGGCGGCCGGGTCCGACGGGGACGGCGACGACCG
>NZ_JBHYVB010000453.1:0-2371 GCF_042750115.1 Streptomyces sp. NPDC059455 | reverse complement strand
GCTGCTGCGACGGACCATTCGGCGCCGACAAACCATTACTCGCACCATCCTGGTTCACCGCACTACCCGCAACCACCGCCAACACCCGGTGCCCAAGCCGGCGAGCGTCGGACAGCCGCTCCAGGACCAGGACGCCGACGCCCTCACCCCACCCGGTGCCATCAGCAGCCTCAGCGAACGGCTTACACCGCCCGTCGGCGGCCAGACCTCGCTGCCGCGCGAACTCCGTGTATGTCCCGGGCGAGACCATCACCATGACCCCGCCGGCCAGGGCTATCCCACACTCACCGGACCGCAACGCCTGCGCCGCAAGGTGAATGGCCATCAGCGAGGACGAACACGCCGTGTCCACCGACACCGCCGGACCCTGCAAGCCCAGCGAGTACGCGACCCGGCCCGACGCCACACTCGCCGTCGTCCCGGTCAGGCCGAAACCACCGGCACCGTCCCGCTCACCGAGCTGGTAACCCGACGCGATGACTCCGGCGTAGACACCCGTGTCGGAGCCACGCAGCGAACCCGGGGTGATGCCCGCGTCCTCCAGCGCCTCCCAACACGTCTCCAACAGCAACCGCTGCTGCGGATCCATCCCCAACGCCTCACGCGGACTGATCCCGAAGAACTCCGCATCGAACTCACCAGCTTTATCCAGGAAACCACCCACCCGGGCGAAAGCGGTGCCCTCGTCACCGGACTCGGACAGGTCGGGCGTCTCCCAACCGCGGTTCACCGGGAAGCCCGACATCGCATCGGTCCCTGCGGCGATCAACTGCCAGAAGCCCTCCGGGTCCTCCACCCCGCCCGGGAACCGGCACCCCATACCGACGATCGCCACCGGCTCATCCGTGCCAACGCGGACCACCGGGACAGCCGCCGCATCGACAACCCCGTCCGGCCCGCGGGCCTCGGCCACCAGGAACCGGGCAACCTCCAACGGTGTCGGCTGGTCGAAGACCAAGGTGGCGGGGAGGCTCAGGCCCGTCTCGGCCGCCAGCCGGTTGCGCAGCTCCAGCCCGGTCAGCGAGTCGATGCCCATGTCCCGGAACGCCCGCTGAGGATCGACGTCCCCAGGGCGACTGTGACCCAGAACAACCGCCGCAGCGGCCCGAACGACCTCCACGACGTCATGCTCACGCTCAGCGGGACTGAACGCGGCCAACCGCGCCGCCAGACCGCCCACGACCGCAGCCGCGGACGCGGACGGACGGGCAGGAGCGCCGACGGCCAGACCCCGCAGCAGCGCGGGCACCGGCCCGCCAGCACGCGACAGCGCGGCCAAGTCGAGTCGGGCCGGGACCACCAACGGCGCACCCAACGCGGTAGCGGCCTCGAACAGCGCCAAGCCCTGCCCGGTCGCCATCGGCTGGATACCGCCCCGGCGCAGGCGGGACAACCCAGTGCCGTTGAGGTGCCCGGTCATCTCCGAGGTCTGGGCCCACAGCCCCCACGCCAGCGACTGACCGGCCAGGTGCCGGTCGCGACGATAGGCGGCCAGCGCGTCCAGGAACGCGTTCGCGGCGGCATAGCCGGCCTGTCCCGGATTACCCACGATGGCTGCGGCCGAGGAGTAGAGGACGAAGCCCGCCAGGCCCGCGCGCTCGGTCAACTCGTGCAGGTTCCAGGCCGCGTCGGCCTTGGCGGCCAGCACCGGCGCCATCCGCTCAGGCGTCAGCGACTCCACCGTCACGTCGTCGATCACACCAGCGGCATGCACCACCGCCGTCAACGGACGCTCAACCTGAAGCCGCGCCAACACCGACATCAGGGCGCTGCGGTCGGCGGCGTCGCCCGCCTGCACCCGCACACTCGCACCCGAGGCCGCCAACTCGGCCACCAGGCGGGCCACTCCCGGCGCCGCCGGACCCCGCCGCGACAACAGCACCAGGTGTTTCATCCCGCGTACGTCCACCAGGTGCCGGGCCAGTTCCCCACCCAGCGTCCCGGTACCGCCCGTGACAAGCACCGTGCCCTGCGGGTCCCACTGAGCCGGGACGTTCAGCACGACCTTGCCGATGTGGCGGGCGGCCTGGAGATGACGCAGCGCCGCCACCGCCTGCGACAACTCGAAGCACGTCACCGGCGGCGGGACCAGCGTCCCAGCCTCGAACATCGCCACCAGCTCGGACAGCATCTCCGCCACCCGCGGCTCGCCCGCGTCCATCAGGTCGAACGCCTGGTAGACGACCTCGGGGTGGGACTCGGCGATTTGCTCGGGATTGCGGATGTCGGTCTTGCCCATCTCCACGAACCGGCCGCCGCGCGGCAGCAGCCGCAGGGAGGCGTCCGTGAACTCCCCGGCGAGGGCATTGACGACCACGTCCATGCCCTCGCCACCCCTGACGGCCAGGAACTGGTCGCAGAACGTGAGATC
>NZ_JBHYVB010000452.1:0-2401 GCF_042750115.1 Streptomyces sp. NPDC059455 | reverse complement strand
CGGGTGGGTGTGTGTTACACCCCGCGCGCGTGCGAGATCGGGCCTCGCGCGCGGCCCCGCCCCGGGCACCCCCCGCCCGTGTGTGGTGTGTGGGCGGGGGCGGCGCCCCGGCGGGGCGCCCTCGGCCGCCGCCGCCGCGGCCGCGGTGGGGGCCCTCGACGGGCCCGTCGACGGGGGAACTGGAGGTCATGACAGCAAGACTGCCCGGCCCCACGGGGGCTCCGCCATGGGGCTACCCCCACCGCATGGCGGACGGGCCGCCCGGCCGGGTGGCGGCAGGGCCTAGACTTCCCGTCCGTACGGATCGTCGAACACGCGAGGTCGACGAGGAGCGGGCAAGCACCACGAGACCAGGGAGCGAGGGGCGGACGTGCCGGAGGCGACGACCGTACGCACCACCAGCGTCACCAGCGTCCAGCTCGCGGCCGACTACTTCCACGGCTATACGGTGGTCGGACTGCTGGCGGCGATCGGCGTGATCTTCGTCGCCGTGGCCTTCGGGGCCGGGCGGCTGCTGCGGCCCGTCGTACCCACGCCCGAGAAGCTGCTGACCTACGAGTGCGGAGTGGATCCCGTGGGCGAGGGCTGGGCCCACACCCAGGTCCGCTACTACGTCTACGCTTTTCTGTATGTGATTTTCGCCGTGGACTCGATCTTCTTGTTCCCGTGGGCGACGGTCTTCGCGGCGCCCGGCTTCGGGGCCGCCACGCTGGTGGAGATGTTCATCTTCCTCGGGTTCCTCGCCGTAGGTCTGCTGTACGCATGGAAGAAGGGCGTCCTGGAGTGGACGTGACACCGAACCCGACGCCGACGACGGCCTCCGGACCGCCGGTCCCCGCGCCCGCCCCGGTGGACCTGCCGGAGCCGCGCCGTCTCGGCCCGCTGGCCCGGCTGGCCCCCGAGCCGATGAAGGTGGTCCTGAACTGGGGCCGCCGCTACAGCCTGTGGGTCTTCAACTTCGGGCTCGCCTGCTGCGCGATCGAATTCATCGCGGCGTCGATGGCCCGCCACGACTTCATCCGGCTCGGCGTGATCCCCTTCGCGCCGGGGCCGCGCCAGGCCGACCTGATGGTCGTCTCCGGCACGGTCACGGACAAGATGGCGCCCGCGGTGAAGCGGCTGTACGAGCAGATGCCGGAGCCGAAGTACGTGATCTCCTTCGGGGCCTGCTCGAACTGCGGCGGCCCCTACTGGGACTCGTACGCCGTGACCAAGGGCGTCGACCAGATCATCCCCGTCGACGTCTACGTCCCCGGCTGCCCGCCCCGGCCCGAGGCGCTGCTGCAGGGCATCCTCAAGCTGCAGGAGAAGATCGCGCGCGAGTCGCTGAGCGAGCGCTACGGCAATTCCGGGCCCGGCACGGCGCCCACGGCCGCGAGCCGTCCGTCGGCCGCCGCGCTGCGCAGCGGACTGGTCACGCCTCCGGGGCGGGAAGACACACGATGACCGAGCGGAACGAGGCCAACAAGCCGAGGAACGAGCCGGCGGGGCCGAACGGGACGGCGAACGAGCCGAACGCGACGGCGAACGAGCTGAGCGGCATGGCGAACGAGCCGAGCGAGGCGGCGGGGCCGAACGGGGCAGCGAACGAGCCGAGCGGGGCGGCGGAGCCGAGGGCGGCCGTGAGGCCGAGCGGGGCCGGGGCGACTGGGGCTGAGCCGAGCGGAGTCAAGGCGACTGGGGCGGCGAAGGCCGCGGAGGTCCCGGCGGTCCCGGAGGTCCCGGAGGCCGAGGTCCCCGAGGCGGAGGCCGAGGCCGAGGCCGCGCCACCCGTGGGCTGGCTGCCGCGTTCCGCCGCCGAGCTGTTCGGCGAGGGCGCCACCGCGGAGGAGTCGTACGGCCTGCTCACGGTCGACGTCCCCGCCGACTCCTGGATCGCGGCGTTGGAGACGGCCCGCGACACCCTCGGCTGCACCTACTTCGACTGGCTGAGCGCGGTCGACGAGCCGGGCACCGGCTTCCGGGTGGCCGCCCGCGTCGTCGCCCTGGGAGCCCCCGGGGCCACGCCGGGGGCTGGGCCCGGGCCCGGGGCCGGGCCCGCGGTGCGCGGTCTGCTGCTGCGCACCACCGTGCCGCACGAGGTGGCCGCGCTGCCGACCGCGACCGGCGTCTACGCCGGGGCGGCCTGGCATGAGCGCGAGACCCACGAGATGTTCGGCATCGGCTTCCCCGGCCACCCCGGTCTCGCGCCGTTGCTGCTCCCCGACGGCTTCGAGGGGCATCCGCTGCGCAAGGACTTCGTACTGGCGGCCCGGGTCGTCAAGGCGTGGCCGGGCGCGAAGGAGCCGGGGGAGTCCGAACACGGCGGCCCCAAGCGGCGCCAGATGCTGCCGCCGGGCGTCCCCGACCCCAACGAGTGGGGCCCGCTCAAGGGCCAGCTGCCCCCTGCCCCGGCCCGCCC
>NZ_JBHYVB010000451.1:0-2463 GCF_042750115.1 Streptomyces sp. NPDC059455 | reverse complement strand
CGTCGTGGCCGGTCGCGCCCGCGCGGCGGAGCCGCACGTCGGCACAGCCCCGCGCCCCTTCAGGGCGACGCCGGACCGCAGCCGACTTCCGCCGATCTGCTTAGACTGGCGGAGCCAGGAGGGGAGACCGGCCGGGAGAGGGGGCGTGACGGTGTCGCGACGACTCGAAGCGCTGCGGACGCATCTGGGCGTCTGCCTGTTCCTGCTGACCGGGGTTCTGCTGGCGCAGAGCGGTGTGGTCAGCGCCGTCGCCCTCGCCGCCACCGTCGCGACCACGACGGCCGTCGCCGCCGCGCTGGCCCTGTGCGCGATCCTCGCCGCCCGCGGCCGAATACCCGTCCCCGCCGGGCGGATTCGCACCGCGATACGGGACCGGGAGCGCCGTACGGCGTTCCTGCCACAGCGGGATCCCGATGCCGCCGGACGTCCGAGGCCCCGAGCGCCGGGCCGTCGCCTGCCGACGGCCGCGTAGGCGCACGCATAACGCTGTACGGCGTACCTCCAGCCTCTCCAGGGGGCACCTCCCAGCGGTAGCTGGGGGAGATTGAGGAGCGGGGTCCGGGGTGGAACCCCGGAAGCTCCAGGATCCGTACCGCCGCGCCACGCGGCTCGTCACGCCGATGTCTTCCTCATTCCGGCACGACGAGACCCGCGGAGGGCTCCCATGTCCCTTTTCTCTTCCCTCGGCTCCCTGTTGACCACCATGGCGGACGGCCTCGATCCGCTCTTCGGCGCGTCCGCGGCGGCGGCCGCCATCGTCCTGTTCACGCTGTGCGTCCGCGCCGCGCTGCATCCCCTCGCACGGGCCGCGGTGCGCGGCGAGAAGGCGCGGGCCGCGCTCGCGCCCAAGCTCACCGAGCTGGGCCGCAAGCACCGGGACGACCCCGAGCGGATGCGGCGCGCCATGGCGGAGCTCCAGACGAAGGAGGGCGCGTCACCGCTGGCGGGGTGTCTGCCGACGCTCGCCCAGCTCCCGGTCTTCTTCGTCATGTACCACGTGTTCTCGACCGGCAGCGGCGCCGGAGACCTCCTCGACCACACGCTCGCCGGGGCCCCGCTCGGCGCCCACTGGGGCGGGGTGCTCAGCGGTGGGCCGGGGCTGGTCTACGTCGGGCTCTTCGCGCTGATCGGGGCCGTGGCCACCTGGACGTATCTCCGCGCCCGTAAGGCGACCGTCCCCGGGGCGCCCGGAGTGGCCCGAGCGCTGCCGCTGCTGTCGTTCGGCACCCTCGTCACCGCCGCCGTGGTCCCGCTGGCGGCGGCGCTCTACCTGGCGACCAGCGCGACCTGGACGGCGGTGGAGCGGGCCCTGTTGCACCGCTGACGACGAAACCGGCCGCGGTCACCCTTGAGGCCGCGGTCACCCTTGAGGCCGATGTCACGCTTGAGACCGCGGTCACGCTTGAGACCGATGTCCCAGTCCGTGAACGAGGTCTTGCGGGCTGGACGCCCCTGAAGGGAGGATCAATCGGCCGGTTGGCGCCTCGCACCGGCCTGTGACCTCGGGAGTCTTGGGATGAAACTGCTGCGAGTCGGACCGGCGGGCGCGGAACGCCCCGCGCTGCTCGATCAGAACGGCACCCTGCGCGATCTGTCCGCCCTGGTCCCGGACATCGACGGCGCCCTCCTCGCCGATGAGGCCGCCCTCGCGCGGGTGCGCGCGGCGGCGGCCGCCGAGGGGGACGACGCGTTGCCCGCGATTGAGGACGGCGGGGTGCGGATCGGCCCGCCGCTCGGCCGTATCGGCAAGATCGTGTGCATCGGGCTGAACTACCACGACCACGCCACCGAGACCGGCGCGAGCATCCCCGAAGAGCCCATCGTCTTCATGAAGGCCCCGGACACGGTCGTCGGCCCCGATGACACGGTGCTCGTCCCGCGCGGCAGCGTGAAGACCGACTGGGAGGTCGAGCTCGCCATCGTCATCGGCCGTACCGCCCGCTACCTCGACTCCGACGAGGCCGCCCTCGCCGCGGTCGCGGGCTATGCGGTGGCCCACGACGTCTCCGAGCGCGCCTTCCAGATCGAGCGCGGCGGCCAGTGGGACAAGGGCAAGAACTGCGAGACGTTCAACCCCCTGGGCCCCTGGCTGGTCACCGCGGACGAGGTCCCCGACCCGCAGGCCCTGGGCCTGCGCCTCTGGGTCAACGGCGAGCTCCAGCAGAACGGCAACACGGCGGACCAGATCTTCGGCGTGGCCCAGGTGGTCCGCTACCTCAGCCAGTTCATGACCCTCTACCCCGGCGATGTCATCAACACCGGCACCCCGGCGGGCGTGGCCATGGGCCGCCCCGAGCCCAAGCCGTACCTGCGCGCCGGCGATGTCGTCGAGCTCGAGATCGAGGGGCTGGGCCGCCAGCGCCAGGAGTTCAAGGACGCCTGACGCGGGACCGGATGACCCGCTTGACCGGATGCCCCCGCTTGACCGGATGCCCCCGCTTGAACGGGGGACCCCGCTTGAAC
>NZ_JBHYVB010000450.1:0-2488 GCF_042750115.1 Streptomyces sp. NPDC059455 | reverse complement strand
GGGGCGAAGCCCCTGCCACGCGGCGGAGCCGCGCATCGGTGCTGCGGGAAGGGGCGGGGAGGGGAAAGCATCGATATGCGGCTCCGCCGCGTGGTCCGCCGGACATCGCGTTGAGCCGAGCCGCCCTCAAGACGCCGCCGTCCCCCTCCTTCCCGCCCGCCCCGCGCCCCTTCGCCCTGGAGACCTCAGATGACCCACCCCACCACCGCCTCGACCATCCGCTGGGAGCAGGACGACGAAGGCGTCGTCACCCTGGTGCTCGACGACCCCGACCAGTCCGCCAACACCATGAACGCCGCGTTCATCGACTCCCTCGACGCGATCGCCGACCGCGTCGAGGCCGAGCGGGACGCCATCCGCGGCATCATCGTCACCTCCGCCAAGAAGACCTTCTTCGCCGGTGGCGACCTCAACGACCTCATCCAGGTCGGGCCCGGCCAGGCCCAGGAGGTCTACGAGAAGAACCTCCGCATCAAGCGCGCGCTGCGCCGGATCGAGACTCTCGGCAAGCCCGTGGTGGCCGCGATCAACGGTGCGGCGCTCGGCGGCGGGCTGGAGATCGCGCTCGCCTGCCACCACCGCATCGCCCTCGACGCCCCAGGCGCTCGCATCGGCTTCCCCGAGGTCACCCTGGGCCTGCTCCCCGGCAGCGGGGGCGTCGCCCGTACCGTACGGCTGCTCGGCGTCACCGACGCACTGCTCAAGTGGCTGCTCCAGGGCACGCGATACAGCCCCCTGCGCGCCCAGGAGGCGGGGCTGGTGCATGACGTCGTGACCTCCCGCGAGGAGCTGCTGACCCGGGCGCGCGCCTTCATCGCCGCCCACCCCGAGTCGGCCCAGCCGTGGGACGACAAGGACTACCGGATTCCGGGCGGCACCCCGGCGCAGCCGAAGTTCGCCGTCAATCTGCCCGCCTTCCCGGCCAATCTGCGGAAGCAGCTGAACGGCGCGCCCTACCCGGCGCAGCGCAATATCCTGGCCGCCGCCGTCGAGGGGTCCCAGGTGGACTTCGAGACCGCGCAGACCATCGAGGCGCGGTACTTCACCGAGCTGGTCGTCGGCCAGACCGCCAAGAACATGATTCAGGCGTTCTTCTTCGAACTGCAGGCGGTCAACTCCGGTGCCAACCGGCCGCAGGGGATCGAGCCCAGCCAGGTCCGCAGGGTCGCGGTGCTGGGCGCCGGGATGATGGGCGCGGGCATCGCGTTCGCGTGCGCCAAGGCGGGCATCGAGGTCGTCCTGAAGGACGTGTCCGTGGAGGCCGCCGCCAAGGGCAAGGCGTACTCCGAGGGGCTGCTGGCCAAGGCGCTCGCCAAGGGCCGGACCACCGAGGCCAAGCGGGACCAGCTGCTGGCCCGGATCACCCCGACCGCCGATCCGCGCGACCTCGAGGGCTGTGACGCGGTCATCGAGGCGGTCTTCGAGGACCCGGCGCTCAAGCACAAGGTGTTCCAGGAGATCGAGGGCGTCGTCGCCCCGGACGCCTTGCTGTGCTCGAACACCTCCACCCTCCCCATCACGCTGCTCGCGGAAGGCGTGCAGCGCGCCGACGACTTCATCGGGCTGCACTTCTTCTCGCCCGTCGACAAGATGCCGCTGGTCGAGATCATCAAGGGCGAGCGCACCGGCGACAAGGCGCTGGCCCGCGCCTTCGATCTGGTGCGGCAGATCAGCAAGACCCCGATCGTGGTCAATGACTCCCGGGGCTTCTTCACCTCCCGCGTCATCGGCCACTTCCTCAACGAGGGCGTGGCGATGGTGGGGGAGGGCATCGCCCCGGCCTCCGTGGAGCAGGCCGCCGCCCAGGCCGGATACCCGGCCAAGGTGCTCTCCCTGATGGACGAGCTGACACTCACCCTGCCGCGCAAGATCCGCGAGGAGACGCGCCGGGCGACCGAGGAGGCGGGCGGCGAGTGGCGGCCGCATCCGGCCGACGCGGTCATCGACCGCATGGTGGAGGAGTTCGGGCGCCCCGGCCGCAGCGGCGGCGCGGGCTTCTACGACTACGACGCGACCACCGGCAAGCGCGGCGGGCTGTGGCCGGGGCTGCGCGAGCACTTCGCACCGGGCGGCTCCGGAGACGCCGCGCGTGAGGGCACCCGCATCCCCTTCGAGGACATGAAGGAGCGGATGCTCTTCAGCGAGGCCATCGACACGGTGCGGCTGTTGGAGGAGGGCGTGCTGACCTCCGTCGCCGACGCCAACATCGGCTCCATCCTCGGCATCGGCTTCCCCGGCTGGACGGGCGGGGTGCTGCAGTACATCAACGGATACGAGGGCGGCGTGGCCGGTTTCGTGGCCCGTGCCCGGCAGCTGGAGGCGGCGTACGGGGAGCGGTTCGCCCCGCCCGTGCTGCTGGTGGAGAAGGCGGAGCGCGGGGAGCGCTTCACGGACTAAGCGCTCCGCGGGAAGTGCCGCGATGGGTCGTCGGCCGACTGCGGCGCCGTCGTGGCTGGTCGCGCAGTTCCCCGCGCCCCTTCGGGGCGCT
>NZ_JBHYVB010000449.1:0-2494 GCF_042750115.1 Streptomyces sp. NPDC059455 | reverse complement strand
TACATCGACGCCCTCATCCATCAACGCCACGCCGCCGGACTCCCCGCCACCTCACTCGCCTGGGGCCTGTGGGAAACCACCAGCGCCCTCACCGCCACCATGAACACCGGGGACCGCCGGCGCACCCACCGCGGTGGTGTCGCGCCCCTCACCGACGACGAGGGTCTCGCCCTCCTCGACAGGGCCCTGACCACCACCCACCCTCACCTCGTCCCGATCAAGATCAGCCCGGCCGCGCTTCGCGCCGACGACAGGGCGCGGCCCGTTCCCCCGCTGCTCCGCCATCTCGTACGGCGCCCCACGCGCCGTACGGCCCACGCACCGGCGCCCGCCGACACGTCGTCGCTCATGCGGCGGCTCGCCGCCCTCGACCACGGCGAACGGCTGCGCCACCTCACCGAGCTCGTCCGCACCGAGGCCGCCGCCGTGCTCGGACATACGACGATCGACAGCATCGGGCCGGACCAGCCCTTCCGGGAGGTCGGGTTCGACTCGCTGACGGCGGTGGAACTGCGCAACCGCCTCAACGCGGCCACCGGACTGCGGCTCCCCGCGACAGTGGTGTTCGACTACCCGACCGCCGCGATCGCCGCCGGACAGCTGCGGGACGAGCTGTTCGGCTCGACGCAGGCGGCCCCCACCGCGGTCACCGGGCCGGGGGCGGACACGGACGACCCGGTGGTCGTCGTCGGCATGGCCTGCCGGCTCCCCGGACGCGTGACCGACCCGGACGGGCTGTGGCGGCTGGTGGCCGACGGGGAGGACGGCATCGGGGCGTTCCCCACCGACCGCGGTTGGGACCTGGACACGCTGTTCGACCCGGATCCGGACCGGGTGGGCACGACCTATGTGCGCGAGGGCGGATTCCTGGACGGGGCCACCCAGTTCGACGCGGACTTCTTCGGCATCTCCCCGCGCGAGGCCGTGGCCATGGACCCGCAGCAACGTCTGCTGCTGGAGACCGCGTGGGAGACCTTCGAACAGGCCGGTATCGCCCCGCGGTCGGTGCGGGGCAGCGACACCGGTGTGTTCGCCGGGCTCATCTACCACGACTACGCGACGAACGCCGGTGAGCTGCCCGAGGGGTCCGAGACCTATCTGAGCACGGGGAAGTCGGGGAGCGTGGTGTCCGGGCGGGTGGCCTACGCACTGGGCCTGACCGGTCCGGCGGTGACGGTGGACACGGCGTGCTCCTCCTCGCTGGTGGCCATCCACTGGGCGGCCAAGGCAGTGCGTGAGGGCGAGTGCTCGATGGCCCTGGCCGGGGGTGTGACGGTGATGTCGACTCCGGACGGGTTCGTGAGCTTCTCGCACCAGCGCGGTCTCGCGCCGGACGGCCGCAGCAAGTCCTTCAGCGAGGGCGCCGACGGCACCACCTTCAGCGAGGGCGTCGGGCTGGTACTGCTGGAACGGCTCTCCGAGGCGCGCCGCAACGGCCACGAGGTCCTGGCCGTCATCCGTGGCACGGCGGTCAACCAGGACGGGGCGAGCAACGGCCTCACCGCGCCCAACGGGCCTTCCCAACAGCGGGTGATCCGGCAGGCCCTGGCCAACGCCGGGCTGTCTACCGCCGACATCGACGCCGTCGAAGCCCACGGCACCGGCACCGCCCTCGGCGACCCCATCGAAGCCCAGGCCCTACTGGCCACCTACGGCCAGAACCGCCCCGCCGACCAACCCCTCTGGCTGGGCTCGCTCAAATCCAACATCGGCCACACCCAGGCCACTGCGGGGATCGCGGGCGTCATCAAGATGGTGCAGGCCATGCGGCATGGCGTACTGCCCAAGACACTCCACGCCGACGAGCCCACCACCAAGGTGGACTGGACATCGGGTGCGGTGTCCCTGCTCACCGAGGCCCGCCCCTGGCCGGAGACCGGACACCCCCGCCGCGCCGGTGTCTCCTCCTTCGGCGTCAGCGGCACCAACGCCCACCTCATCCTCGAACAGGCCCCGGCAGAAGCGGCCGCCGAAACGGAAGCCACAGAACCGGAGACTCCCGGGCTGGTGGCCACGGGGGGCGCGGTGCCGTGGGTGCTGTCCGCCAAGAGCCCGGCGGCGCTACGGGCGCAGGCCGAGCGTCTGATCACCCACCTTCACGCCCATCCCGACACCGACCCGGTGGACCTGGGCTGGTCGTTGGCCACCGCCCGCGCCGCACTGGAACACCGCGCGGTCGTTCTCGCCACGGATCTCGACCAGGCGACGGCCGCCCTCACCGCCCTCAGCGAAGGGCAGCCCCACCCCAACCTGGTCACCGGGGAGACCGGCACCGACGGCAAGACCGTGTTTGTCTTCCCCGGCCAGGGAGCGCAGTGGGCAGGTATGGGAGCCCAACTCCTGGACACCTCACCCGTCTTCGCGGCTCGCCTCCACGAGTGTGCTGAGGCCCTGGCCCTCTACACCGACTGGAACCTCATCGACGTCATCACCGGCGCACCCAACGCACCCTCACTGGACCGCGTCGACGTCCTCCAGCCCACCACCTTCGCCA
>NZ_JBHYVB010000448.1:0-2534 GCF_042750115.1 Streptomyces sp. NPDC059455 | reverse complement strand
ACCGACACACCACCACGCCCATGAAACGCCCGCACATCCACACGCACCGGCAACACCACACCACGCCCCACACCCTGAGCGACATCGAAAAGGGCGAGACCTTCTTCGGTGGTGAGTCCGGTGGTGCCGCCACGCGCCATGCGAGCGAGGTCGGTCTCGCTGAGGTTCTGGGTGATTCCGCTGGCTTGAGCCCACAGGCCCCAGGCCAGGGACACGGCGGGCAGACCGTGGGCGTGGCGGTGCTGGGCCAGGGCGTCGAGGAAGGCGTTGGCCGCCGCATAACTCCCCTGCCCACCGGCACCGAGGGTGGCCGCGGCAGAGGAGTACAGCACGAACGCCTCCAGGCCCATGTCCCGGGTCAGCTCATGCAGATACCAGGCCGCATCCACCTTCGGCGCCAACACCCGCTGAACACGCTCATCACTCAGCCCCTCCACGACACCGTCATCGACCACCCCCGCGGTATGCACCACGCCCCTGAGCGGCACCTCCGCCGGAACACCAGCCAGCAGCTCACGCACCGCATCACGGTCGGCCACATCACACGCGGCCACGGCGACCGACGCCCCAGCCACCTCCAGCTCAGCCACCAACTCGGCCACCCCCGGCGCATCCGACCCCCTACGGCTGGCCAGCAACAGATGCTCCACACCGTGCTCAGCCACCAGATGCCGAGCCACCACACCGGCCAACACACCCGAAGCACCCGTCACCAACACCGTCCCGCCAGACACCAACCGCGCAGACGCATCAGGGGCTGCGGGCCTGGCCACACGGGACAAGCGCGGAACCAGGACGGTCTCGCCCCGGACCGCCAGCTGCGGCTCGTCCGCACCAGCAGCGATGACCCGCACCACCGCGTCCGCTGCAGCGGCGCTGATCTCGCTGCCGTGGTCGGGATCGTGGTCCAAGAGGAGGAACCGACCGGGGTTCTCGGTCTGCACTGACCGCAACAGCCCCCACACCGGAGCCTGCACCAGATCGGCAACGTCCTCACCCGCCCCAGGGGCAACCGCACCACAGGTGGCCACCGCCAGACGGGACCCGCCCAAGCGCTCCTCGCCCAGCCACCGCTGCACCGCAGACAGCACAGTGGAAAGCGACTCCCGCACCCCGGCAACCACGCCGCCGGGGGCGCTCCTCGGGCAGGACAGCACCACGGTCCCGGGCACCGCCTCGCCCTCATCGAGCGCGCTGATCAACGCGCGCACATCCTCGTACCGGGCACACGCCCCGCCCGCACGGACCACCGCCTCACCCAGCCCGGCATCCGACCCCACTACAGCCCACGAACCTCCGGACGCATTCGATGTGCCGGAGAAGTCCAGGGGTTGCCAGTCCAGCTGGAAGAGCGAGTCGTAACGGCTGGTCTGGGCCGCCTGCAACTGCTCAGCCGAGATGGGCCGCAGAGCCAGGGACTCGATGGACACCACCGGCTGGCCCGCCGCGTCCGCCACCTCCAACGCCACCGCATCCGACCCCACCCGGGTCAGCCGCACCCGCACCAACGACGCACCCGAGGCATGCAACCGCACCCCCGACCACGCAAACGGAACACGTACGGCTTGCTCGTCCTCATCCGAAGCGATCAGCGCCACCGCGTGCAAAACGGCGTCCAGCAACGCCGGATGCACCCCGAAACGCTCGACTTCACCGACCCGCTCCTGCGGAAGACGGACCTGAGCGAACACCTCCTCACCACACCGCCAGACCGCCTCCAACCCCCGAAAAGCCGGACCATAACCAAACCCACGCTCAACAAACCCGGCATAAAACCCCTCCGGATCCGACATCACCACCTCAGCACCCACCGGAGGCCACTGCTCCAACACCACCCCACCACCAGTCGACGACTCCTCCACGGCCAACAACCCACGCGCATGGCAGTTCCACACCGCATCGTCCGCGCTTGCCAGATTCTCGAGATGCGAGTAGACGGCAACCGGCCGCAGACCAGCCGCATCCGGCTCCTCGACCACCACCTGAACCTGGACACCGCCGCGCTCGGGCAGGACCAACGGCGCCTCCAGCGTCAGCTCCTCCACCCGACCGCAACCAACCTGATCGCCCGCGCGAATCACCAACTCGACCAACGCGGCCCCCGGGACCAACACCGATTCCAGGACCCGGTGATCAGCCAGCCACGGGTGCGTCTCCAGCGACAGCCGCCCCGTGAGGTAGACCGAATTGTGTGCCGCGGATTTCAACATCGCGCTGAGCAGCGAATGGTCAACATGCCCCTGCCCGATGCCGGTGGCGTCAACTGCTTGAATCGGAGCATCGAGCCAGTACCGTTGCCGCTGAAAGGCATAGGTGGGCAGGTCCAGGCGAGGCACCGAAGTATTGGTGACAGCGCCCAGCGCGGGTGACCAGTCGATAGACGCACCAGTGACGAACTGCCGCGCCAAGCAATTCAAGAGGGCCTGTGCTTCGGGCTGGTCCCGGCGCAGGGAGGCGATGACCTCCGGCTCAGCGACAGAGCCGTCCTCACTGTCGGCATCGATGCGGTTGGCCAGGCAGTTGTGGGTCATGGC
>NZ_JBHYVB010000447.1:0-2567 GCF_042750115.1 Streptomyces sp. NPDC059455 | reverse complement strand
AAAGCGCACATGTTCCGGCGAACTCGTGCAAGGTGCTGCCGAAACTTCACGGGTTCGGCAGGCGTCCTTCGTCGACGTGGTCGGCGAGATAGATCAAGGTGGCCTGCGGGTCCATGCCGAACGCCGCGGCGACGAGCTTGGGGTCCATCGTGTTTACCAGGTCGACCAGTCGGGTGCTGCGGATCGTTCGGGGCGGGAAGCCGCAGTCGTCAAGGGCGTGGGAGAGATAGGCAGTTGAGGCCGGGCTTTGCCCGGCCTTTGTTCCTTTGGTGACCATGACGTGAGGGTTGTCGGTCCGCCAGGAGGAGCGGTGGGCCAGGCATCGCTCCAGCACGGCCCAGGAGGCGGGGTCGAGTGGAACAGGGTGGGGCCGTTTGCCGAGCCGGACCGTTCGGGCCTGCGCGTCCACGTCACTGACCTGCAGCATTCGAGCCTCCAGACTGGAAGCTCCGTGCAGCAGGGCGAGTATCCCGACCAGGGCCTCGTGGGGGTGGACATGCTCGTCGGTGGTCCAGCGTCGGAAGAGCTCGCGCTGCTGGTCGAGGGTGAGGGTCTGGCCGCGGAATCCGTTCGACTCCTTGGCGGCCAGAGTGCGGGTCGGGTCGACCAGCAGCAGTTTCCGCGCACGAGCGAAGCGGAAGAACTGCCGCAGCACGATCAGCCGCCGCTTGCGAGCCTTGGGCAGCGTCGCGAGGAAGGCTTCGAGGTCGTGCACGTCGACCAGGGCCCAGTCGTCCTTGCCTCGTTCGGTGACGAGGAAGAGCGCGAGGTCACGCATGGTGGCCAGTGCTGTTTCCAGGGTGTGGTTGCTGCGAGGGCGGGTGCCGGCCCTGCGGGCCCGTTCCTGAGAACTCATCCGGTCGGCGTCGAACGCCGCCACGGCCGACCGCAGTGGCTCGGGCACGGCCTCGACACGGCGGCGACGACGGCCGACGGCCAGCCGCTCGGCCTGGTCGGTGGGCAAGGCCAGCCGCGACGGGTGAAGAAGTCCTCCAGAGCACGGGCGAAGGAGCCCATCGACCGTCCGGGCCGACGCGATCGTTCCAGCAGGGCCTGCGGTGAGTTGGAGTGCTCGTCCTCCAGGAGCCGGCCGAGGTCAGTGACGAAGCCGCAGGCCCTCGCAACGCGGTGCCGGGCGGCGACATGGGCGACGAACTCGCCCAGCCAGAAAGGCGGTTCGGCAAGACGTTCACGGAGGTGTTCACCGCGGATGAAGGGGCGGCCGGGGTGCTTTTGCCAGCAAGGCGAGCACAGCCCCAGCCCGGCATGCCGCCGCAGCTGCCCGCACTCGCTGCAGATCCTGGGCGGCTGTTTCGGTGATCCCGGATGCGAGCACGGCCCGCACCAGCCGGTCTGCTCACGCAGATAGCCCGGCTTGCCGCAGCGAGGACACAGTCGCTGAACCGCGAGCCGTCTGGCCTTGTTCCGGCAGTCGCGGCAGAGTCGGCTCTTCGCAGACCGCACCGGATGACCGCACTGCTCGCAGATACGCGAGCACAGGATGCACCGGCCGGTGTCCGGCTGCAACACCCGGTCGAGACCGCAGGACGGGCACGTCGCCCTGGCCTGCGACTCCTTCATCCGGCGCCAGCATCGGCAGCAATGCTGTCGGTCGCGATAACCGACAGGGGCTCCGCAGGTGACGCAGTCGCGTTGTTTCTTGCCCATCGCGGCCCCCGGGCGTCACAGGGGCGGCATCGACCGGCCCCGGGCGGAGACGGCCTTGGGCAGGTCAGCGACGGGGCGAGGGGGTGCGATCGGCCGCTCGACGGGGGTGGTGTCAACCTCGATGAGGTCGTTGGGGGTGCATTCCAGGGCGGTGCACAACGCGGCCAGCGTGGTCATCTTCACCTGCGAGGGCTCCTTGGTGAACAGGGCGGACACCGAGGCCGAGGACAGTTCCAGGCCGGCTTTCTCGGCCAGCAGCCGCCGCAGCTCGGTCCCGGTCCAGACCTCGCGCTGGGCGGCGGTCATCCGCAGCCGCCATTGGATCCTCATGCTGTGGTGTCCTTCCCGGTCAGCTCGGCCAGGGTGCTGGCGACGGCCCGTTGATAGGCGTCCTCAATAAAGGTGGCCGACGGCCGGACGTATCGCATGGTTGAGCTGACCGTCCAGGGTCCGAGCATCTGCTGGATGGCCACGAGATCGACGCCGCGTTCGTAGTTGTGGGTCGCACACGCTCTTCGCAAGGCATGCGGGCTGAACCGGTCGGCCGACGGGCGGCGCTCGAGTTCCATCAGATATCGCAGTCGGTTGCGGATGGTCCCGCGATGCAGATTGCCGCCGGACTCGTCGGCGAACAGCACCGGCGAGCCGGGGAACTGGGGCCGCACATCCTCCAGGAACCATCGCAGCACCAGATCGAGGCCATCGAGCATGGGCACCCAGCGAGGCCGCGGTCCGGAAGTATGGGCGCCCTTGCCGAACGGACATGGAGCTTGCCGAATGGGCCGCGGGAGAAGTGCAGGTCCGGCTTGTCCAGCAGCGATGCTTCGTCCGAGCGGAGGCCAGCGTGATACAGGGTCCGGAACATCGCATAGTCCCTCGCGGCGGGCCCGTACTTCCTC
>NZ_JBHYVB010000446.1:0-2588 GCF_042750115.1 Streptomyces sp. NPDC059455 | reverse complement strand
GCCCGGCGCGGGGGGGGGGGGGGCGGCCCCCCCCCCCCCCCCCCCGGCGAGGCGGGTCATGACACGGCCGAGGCGCGGATGTCGTGTCCGTCCGCGGTCAGACAGCGGCCCGTGCTCAGGTCGTAGCGCCAGCCGTGCAGGGTGCAGGTGAGCACCTCGCCCTCGATCTGCCCGAACCGGCCGAGGTCGGCGCGCAGATGGGGGCAGCGCCGCTGCACCTGCCAGCCGTCCAGCACGATGTCCTGGCCGTCGTCCTGGCAGGAGTCGTAGTAGTTCTCCACGTACTCGATGCGCTCCATCGACAGGCACTTGAGGAACACATACAGGAATTCGTTGTAGGGCCCGATCCGGCTGGCGGTGAACCGCATCGACAGCAGCAGGCTGTTGGACCAGTCCACCTCGCGCCGCTCGATGTTGGTGGCCACCAGATCGGCCGTGGTGGACAGCGTGTAGCGGCAGCGCTCACCGTTCCAGAGGCGGACCTCCCGCGCCGGGAAGTCGATCACGATCGGGACCTCGCCCACATCCAGCCGCGCCGGGCCGCCGACGCCCGCGCAGATTCGGTCCGCCCTGGTCAGCAGCGGTTCCCACCACTGCTTCAGCTCGGTCAGCAGCCGCTCGCGCGGCAGTGCGGTGGACCGTGAGGCGCGCTCGGCGGCGAGCGCGGGCCGCTGGCGGCGGGCGAACTCCCGCAAGTACGCGGGCTTCTCGCCGAAGATGTGCTCGATCTCCGTCTCGGTGTAGCGGTGGGTGAGCTTGCACGCGGTGTCCTCCGGCTCCGCCACCGTCCCGGGCAGCAGCAGATGCGCCGCCACCCGCGGGCGCGCCCGGCCCAGCTGGCGCAGGAACTCCAGCTGGTCCACGAAGATGCTCTCCCCGTCCTGGCCGGTGCCGTTGTGCTCGAAGAGCTCGTCGTCGAGGAAGCACGGCGGGCCCGCGTTGGGGAACACATGCTTGGCTTCCACCGCGTCGATGTAGCGCAGCGCCCGGTCGAACTGCCCCTGCCGCTTGCGCGCGGCGAACTCCTTCTTGGCGGAGAGCGGCAGCTGGTACACCATCGGGTACCAGATCGCCCCGGAGAACTGGACGAAGTACGCGTCCACCTCGCCGAACTCCCGGATCGCCGCGATGTCCAGCGGATGGGCGTCGTTCTGGTTGAGCAGCACGGTCCGGCCGTCGTCCAGCGAGAGCGCGGAGTCTCCGATGGGGCCGTCCCCGGGGCCGGTCAGCGCGGTGATCATGATGCGCAGACCGTCGCGCTCGACCGGTGTACCGGAGGGGGCGCGGAGGAAGTTGGTGAAACCGAGCGCCCTCAGTTCGCGTTCCAGCTCGTCGGTGGCGAAGGCCGGAAGCAGCACGGTGATGTCCTTGCGCACGTTCCGGCGCAGATTCTCCGCGTCGAAGTGGTCGCGGTGGAGATGGGAGACATACAGATAGTCCGCCGTGCGCCCGTAGTACGCCCAGTCCAGATCGGTGTTGTCTGGGAACGGGAACCATGAGCCGAAGAAGGCGGGGTTGACCCATGGATCACAGAGCACCGACCCCGCCGCGGTCTCGATGAACAGCCCAGCATGCCCAAGTCCGGTCACGCGCATACCACAGCACCCCAACCCGGTCGGTGATGTCCGATATCTCCACCGTGTCGGTGTTCGTGGCCGTGTGCATCCGCGGCTGCGCTTGCCGGGTGGCGCGATCCGCCACCCGGGTCACACCAGAGTGATCAGAGCCGTTCGGCCATGGCGTCTCCGTCATGAGACGGTGGGCGCGACGGTCGTCCGCCGCTCCGGAGCGGATCCCGGAAGGCGCCCTCCACGTGGGCGAAGGGTACGGATGAGGGGGGTCTGGATGGTGCGGATCACGTTGGTCGCGCCCGCTGTCAACGCGGCGCTGCGGCAGGTGCGGTTCGATGACGCCCCGCCGGACGCGGCCGGGTTGCGCCGGGCCGCGGCGGCGGCCGCGGCGTTGCCCCACCACGACATGGCGTTCACCGCGCCCTCCGAGCGCTGCCGCGGTACCGCCGCGGCCCTGGGACTCGACGCCGCCGTGACGCCGGAGCTGGGCGATCTCGATGTGGGCCGCTGGCGGGGCCGGTCGCTGGACGAGGTGGGGCGGGAGGCGCCGGAGGAGGTCGCCGGGTGGCTGTCCGACCCGGCCGCGGCGCCGCACGGCGGCGAAACGCTGCTGGAGCTGGTGGAGCGGATCGGGGCCTGGTTGGACGCGCGGCGGGAGGATCCGGCACCGCCCGCCCCCGCCCGTGAGGCGCGGCTGCTCGCCGTCGTGGAACCGGCCGTGGTCCGGGCCGCCCTCGTCTACGCCCTCGGCCTGCCCGCGCCCACCTTCTGGCGGCTGGACGTCGCCCCGCTGACGGCGACGGAGCTCAGCGGCCGCGCGGGCCGGTGGAATCTGCGCTGCGGACACCCGCTGGCGGGGAGGGTGCCGTAACGAGGGGAGCGCGCCGTAACGAAATGATCTCTCCGATGGCGTGTCACCACAGGATGCGCTGTCGTGTCCCGATGGCATCCCCCACCACCAGGCTCCGCCCCGCCACCGCCACCCTCTGCGCCGCCGCGCTGGCGCTGCTCACCGCG
>NZ_JBHYVB010000445.1:0-2612 GCF_042750115.1 Streptomyces sp. NPDC059455 | reverse complement strand
CCCGGCACCTCACTCGCCTGGGGCTGGTGGCAACGGGAAGGCGGCATGACCGCCCACCTCACCCAGACCGACCACGACCGAATGACCCGCGCCGGAATCCACGGACTCACCGACACCGAGGGCACCGCCCTGTTCGACACCACCCTCGACCACGGACTGGGCACCGTCGCACCAGTCAAACTCCACCTCCCCACCATCGGGCGTTCCAGCAACGTGCCACCCGTGCTCCGCGCGCTGGTCCGCACCGCCCGGCCAACCGCCCACCAGACGACCGCCCACACCGAGGGCTGGGCCGACCGCGTCGCCACACTGGCGGCGGAGGAGCGGAGCCGGGCGGTGCTGGATCTGATCCGCCAGCAGTCGGCGCGGGTCCTCGGGCATAGCGACGCCGACCGGATTGACCCCGGCCAGGCGTTCAAGGACACCGGCTTCGACTCGCTCACCGCCGTCGAGTTCCGCAACCGCGTCACCGCCGCCACCGGACTGCGGCTACCCGCCACCCTGATCTTCGACCACCCCACGCCGAACACGCTCGCCGATCATCTACTCGCCCAGCTCGGGCCACTGGGCGACGGCGGGTCGTCGTTCCCGGAGGTGTTGCGCGACTTGGAGCGTTTCGAACGGCAGTTGTTCGACAACCAGCCGGACGACGAGGCAGGCACGGCGATCGCCGACCGGTTGCGCTCCATCCTGGCGCGCCTCGACGCACCGGCCGCGGCACCCGCCGCCGCGACGGGCAGCGCCCAGGTCCTCGACGCGTTGGAGGACGCCTCCGAATCGGAGCTGCTCAGCTTCATCGACAAGGAATTCGGCCGCGCCTCCAACTAACCGCTCGGCTCGCCCTCATCCCAAAAGGTTGATACCGCATGGCTGATTCGAAGACCCTCACCGACTACCTGAAGTGGGTCACGGCGGATCTCTACCGGACCCGTGAACGGCTCGCCGAAGTCGAGTCGGCGTCGGCCGAGCCGATCGCCATCATCGGCATGGCCTGCCGCTTCCCCGGCGGCGTGACCTCACCGGAGACGCTGTGGGAGCTGGTGTCGTCCGGCACCGACGCGATCTCCGGCTTCCCGGACGACCGGGGCTGGGACCTGGAGGGCTTCTTCGACTCCGACCCGGCCCAGGAGGGTACCTCGTATATGCGGGAGGGTGGCTTCCTGAAGGACGCCACCGGGTTCGACCCGGCGTTCTTCGGCATCTCGCCGCGCGAGGCAGTGGCCATGGACCCGCAGCAGCGGCTGCTGCTGGAGACCACCTGGGAGGTGCTGGAACGCGCGGGCATCGCCCCCACCTCACTCCGCGGAAGCCGCACCGGCGTGTTCACCGGGCTGATGGCCAACAGCTATACGACACGGGTCCGGCGGATCCCCGGCGAGCTGCAGAGCTACTCGGGCAACGGGGAGGCGGCGAGCGTCGCGTCCGGGCGGGTGTCGTACACCTTCGGCTTCGAGGGCCCGGCGATGTCGGTCGACACCGCCTGCTCCTCGTCGCTGACCGCGTTGCACCTGGCAGTACGGGCACTGCGCTCCGGCGAGTGTCCGCTGGCGGTCGCCGGTGGGGTGACCGTGTTCGCCACGCCGCGGATCTTCTCCGACCTGAGCCGGCAGCGCGGGCTCGCCAGGGACGGCCGCTGCAAGGCGTTCTCCGCGTCCGCCGATGGCACCGGGCTCAGCGAGGGTGTCGGCCTGTTGCTGGTCGAGCGACTGTCGGACGCCCAGCGGCTCGGGCATCCGGTGCTGGGAGTGGTGCGCGGCACCGCCGTCAACCAGGACGGCGCCTCGAACGGCCTCACCGCGCCGAACGGCCCCGCGCAGCAGCGGGTCATCAAGGCCGCGCTCGCCGACGCCCGGCTGACTGCGGCCGACGTGGACGTGGTGGAGGCACACGGCACCGGCACCAAGCTCGGCGACCCGATCGAAGCCCAGGCAATCATCGCCACCTACGGGCAAAACCGGGAACAGCCGCTGTGGATGGGCTCACTGAAATCCAACCTCGGCCACACCCAAGCCGCCGCCGGAGTAGCCGGCATCATCAAAACCGTCATGGCCATGCGCCACGGCGTGATGCCCAAGACCCTGCATATCGACGAGCCGACCCCGGAGGTCGATTGGTCGGCAGGTGCGGTCGAAGTCCTGGCCGAGGCCCGGGACTGGCCCGGGGCGGACGAACGCCCCCGACGCGCGGGCGTGTCTTCCTTCGGAGTGAGCGGCACCAACGCGCACGTCATCCTCGAACAGGCGCCGCCCGCGCCCGAGCCGACGGAATCGGCGGAACCCGTCGAGCCCTCCGAGGCGGCCGAGCCTTCCGGCCCCGTCGGGCTTGAGTTGGAACCCTCCGGTCCGGTGCCATGGGTGCTCTCCGCACAGAACGAAACCGCACTCAAAGACATGGCCCGTCAACTGGTGACGGAAACCGAAGGCTCGGTCCACCAGATCGCGCATTCCCTCATCACCCAACGATCCACCACACTCCCCCACCGCGCCGTCCTCGTCGGCTCCACCCGCGAGGAATTCACCACCGCACTCGACAACCTCACCGGACACACCCCCGACGGCGGCAAAACCGTCCTCGTCTTCCCCGGCCAGGGATCCCAGTGGGTAGGCATGGGA
>NZ_JBHYVB010000444.1:0-2621 GCF_042750115.1 Streptomyces sp. NPDC059455 | reverse complement strand
GCCATGCCGAATCCGTTGGCGTCGGCGGCGAAGGCTTTGCAGCGGCCGTCGTCGGCGAGGCCGCGCTGCCGGCTGAACTCGATGAACGGCGCCACTGAGGCCAGTACGGTCACGCCGCCGGTGATGGCGAGGGTGCATTCGCCGGAGCGCAGGGCCTGTATGGCGAGGTGCAGGGCGACCAGGGAGGAGGAGCAGGCGGTGTCGAGCGAGACGGCCGGGCCCTCGAAGCCGAAGGTGTACGAGACGCGGCCGGACGCCACGCTCGCCGCGCTGCCGTTGCCCAGGTACCCCTCCAACTGGTCCGTGTCGTCAGCCGACCAGTCGGCGTAGTCATTGTGGATCACACCGGTGAACACACCGGTGCGGCTGCCGCGCAGGGCCGCCGGGTCGATGCCGGCGCGCTCCAGGACCTCCCAGGTGGTCTCGAGCAGGAGTCGTTGCTGAGGGTCCATGGCCAGCGCCTCGCGCGGCGAGATGCCGAAGAACGCCGGGTCGAACCCGGCCGCGTCGTCCAGGAAGCCGCCCTCCCGGGCGTATGTCGTGCCCGGGTGGTCGGGGTCCGGATCGTAGATGTCCTCCAGGTCCCAGCCGCGGTCGATGGGAAACGCGGAGACGCCGTCGCGACCGGCGGCGACCAGATCCCACAGCGACTCCGGCGAGTCGACGCCGCCCGGCAGCCGGCAGGCCATGCTCACGATCGCGATGGGCTCGCGGTCCCTGGCTTCCAGCTCCTGGATCTGCTGCCGGGCGTCACGCAGGTCGGCGGCGGCCTTCTTGAGGTAGTGCAGAAACTCGTCTTCGTTCGCCATCGGTGCTCAGCTCCATACGTGAACCGGAAGGACGGGGACCGGACAGTGGGGACGACGCTCTTCGGGGCGACCCGTCGAAGATCAGTGGGACATGCCCTAACCCGCTTTGCCGTCGAGGAAGTCGAAGATCTCCCGGGCGCTCGCCGCGTCGAGGTCCAGCGCGGTGTCGGCGGCAGGCTGGGTAGCGCCCAGCGTCGACATCCACCGCTTCAGCCGCGCCACCACGGCCGGCCGCCGCTCCCCGTCCTCGGCAAGCGCCCGCAGCGTCACCTCGATACCGTCCAGGTCGGCCAGCGAGGGCCCGGTGTCGGCCGGGGCCAACTGCGCCAACAGGTGATCGGCCAGCGTGTTCGGTGTGGGGTGGTCGAAGATCAGGGTGGCGGGTAGCCGTAGTCCGGTGGCGGTGGTGACGCGGTTGCGGAACTCGACGGCGGTGAGCGAGTCGAAGCCGCTGTCCTTGAACGCCTGGGTCGGGCTGACAAGCTCGGCGCCCGCGTGGCCGAGCACGGTGGCCGCCTGCGCCCGCACCAACTCGAGGACGACCGCCCGACGCTCCTCGGGTGCCACCGCGGCGACGCGGTCGGCCCAGGTGCCGTCGTGGACGGCTGCCTGGCTGGCGGTTGGCCGGGCGGCGCGCACCAACGCGCGGAGCACCGGTGGCACACTGCCGGAACGCGCGATGGTGGGCAGGTGGAGCTTGACCGGTGCGACGGCGCCCAGCCCGTGGCCGAGGGCGGTGTCGAACAGCGCGGTGCCCTCGGCGTCGCTGATGCCGTACAGACCGGCGCGGGTCATTCGGTCGTGGTCGGTCTGGGTGAGGTGGGCGGTCATGCCGCCTTCCCGTTGCCACCAGCCCCAGGCGAGTGAGGTGCCGGGCAGGCCCTGGCGGCGGCGGTGGGTGATCAGGGCGTCGAGGAAGCTGTTGGCGGCGGCGTAGTTGGCCTGTCCGGGGCTGCCCAGCACCGCTGCCGAAGAGGAGAAGACGACGAACAGTGCGAGGTCGTGGTCTTGGGTGAGTTCGTGGAGCCACCAGGCGGGGTTGGCTTTGGGGGTGAGGGTGGTGGTGAGTGCGTCGGCGTCCAGGTGGTCGATGGTGGTGTCGGCGAGGGCTCCGGCGGTGTGGATGACGCCGGTGAGGGGGCCGATCTCGTCGATGAGCGTGGTGAGGGCGGTGCGGTCGGTGAGGTCGCAGGAGACGGTGCGGACGCGGGCGCCGTGTTGTTGGAGTTGGTTGGTGAGTTCGGTGGCGCCGGGGGCGTTGGGTCCTTGGCGGCTGGTGAGGATGAGGTCGCGGGCGCCGTGGGTGGTGACGAGGTGGTGGGCGATGAGGGAGCCGAGGTTGCCGGTGCCGCCGGTGATGAGGATGGTTCCGTCGGGGGTGTGGGGGATGGTGAGGACGACCTTGCCGATGTGGCGGGCCTGGGCCATGTAGCGGAACGCGTCCACCGACTCGCGCATGTCCCAGCACCGCACCGGCGGCAAGCTGAGCGCGCCGCTGCCGAACAGCTCCACCAACTCCGCCAGCATGCCCGCGATCCGGTCAGCGTCGGCATCCAGAGCCAGGTCGAATGCCTGGTAGGTGATTCCCTCGGGCAGGTCCTCGGCGTTGCGGAGGTCGGTTTTGCCCATTTCGATGAATCGGCCGTTGGGGGTGAGGAGGCGGAGGGAGGCGTCGATGAGGTCGTCGGTGAGGGAGTTGAGGATGACGTGGATGCCTTGGCCTTGGGTGGTGGTGTGGAAGGTGGTTTCGAAGTCGGGGGTGCGGGAGGAGGCGATGTGGTGGTCGTCGAGGCCCATGGCGCGTAGGTGGGG
>NZ_JBHYVB010000443.1:0-2638 GCF_042750115.1 Streptomyces sp. NPDC059455 | reverse complement strand
TGACCTGCTCGTCCACCCCCACACCCGAACCCTGACCCCCCGCAATCAACAAAACCTGGAACGCCGCATCCAACAACGCCGGATGAACCCCAAACGCACCACCATCAACCCCCTCCGGCAAACACACCTCCGCAAACACCGCATCACCCAACCGCCACGCCGCCCGCACCCCCTGAAACAACGGCCCATACTCATAACCCCGACCAGCAAAACCCGCATAAAGCTCGTCCGGATCCAACGCCATCGGCTGGGCACCGGCCGGCGGCCACTGTTCGAGCACCGCTTGGTGCTGCTCGTCTTGCTGCGGCACGCCGAGCAGACCGCTGGCGTTCCGGGTCCATGCGGACTCGGCAGGCGATTCCCCAGTCTCAACGCGGGAGTGGACCGAAACGGGCCGGAAGCCCGATGCATCGGCTTCTTCAACGGCGACCTGGACCTGGACACCGCCCTGCTCGGGCAGAACCAGCGGCGCCTCCAGCGTCAGCTCCTCCAGCCGATTGCAACCAATGTGTTCACCGGCACGGACCGCCATCTCCACCAGCGCCGCCCCCGGTACCAGCACCGCCCCCATCACCTGGTGGTCGGCCAGCCACGGATGGGTCTGCAGCGACAGCCGACCCGTAAGCAGGATCGCCTCACTGCCCGCAGTGTCGACTGCGGCTCCGAGGAGGGGGTGCTCGACGGCCTCCAGGCCCAGGCCGGTGGCATCGGTTGCCGCGGGCGGAGCGTCGAGCCAGTAGCGCTCCCGCTGGAAGGCATACGTGGGCAGGTCCAGCATCGGTGCACGGCCGTCTGCCGCAGCGCTGTCGTCCGTGGCCACCGCGCCCAGAGCAGGCTTCCAGTCGACGGTGACCCCGTTGACATGCAACTGAGCCAGAGAAGTCAGAACCTGCCCAAGCGTGTCCTGATCACGACGCAACGTGCCGGTCACCACCGCCTGACCACCAGCGGCCTCCACCACCCCCTCCACACCCACCGTCAACACCGGATGCGCACTGACCTCAACGAAAACCCCATAACCCCCGGAGGCCAGAGCATCCACGGCCTCGGCAAAACGCACCGGCCGCCGCAGATTCCGGAACCAATACTCACTGTCCATCTCCCCGGGCGACACCCACTGACCGGTCACCGTCGACAGCAACGGCACCCGCTCGCCGCCACCCTGGGGAGCCAGGCCGTCCAAGACCTGAGCCAGCTCGCTACGAATCTGCTCGACCTGCGCGGTGTGGGAGGCATAATCCACCGGAATCCGGCGCGCCCGCACCCCCTCCTCCTCACACACAGCCCGCACACGCTCCACCGCCTCAGCAGGCCCAGCCACCACCACCGAACCAGGCCCATTGACCGCAGCCACCTCAACCCCACCCCAGACACCGGCCTCGATCCGGTCCACAGCCTCCTGCTCTGACACAGCCACCGACAACATCCCGCCCAGACCAGCCAGACGCTCACCAATCAACCGCGACCGCAGCGCCACCACCTTGCACGCATCCTCCAACGACAACAGACCCGCCACATACGCGGCCGCCACCTCACCCTGGGAATGCCCCACCACCGCCGCCGGCTCCACACCAAACGACCGCCACACCTTGGCCAGAGCCACCATCACCGCAAACGACACCGGCTGAACCACATCCACCCGATCCAACGACGGCGCCCCCACCTCCTGACACAACACCCCCCGCACAGACCAATCCACCCACCGCGACAACACCCGCTCACACTCAGCAATCCCCTCCGCAAACACCACCGACTCACCCAGCAACCGCGCACCCATCCCCACCCACTGCGCACCCTGACCAGGAAAAACAAACACCGGCCGACCCACCCCCGACCGCACACGACCCACCACACCACCACCAACAGCCTCACCCCGCGCCAAACCAGCAAGCCCAGCCGCCAACTCCCCCACATCCGAGCCAAGGACGACAGCGCGGTGCTCGAAGACCGCACGGGAATCCACCAGAGCACGCCCCACACCCACGGGATCCACGCCACCACCAGCCTGGGCAGAGCGGACGTGCTCCAGCAGCCGACCCGCCTGAGCCGCCAACGCACCCGCACTACGCCCCGACACCACCCACGGCACCACCGCAGGCATCACTACGGGCTCCACATCCCCACCAGCGGATTCCTCTGCCGGTGCTTCCTCGAGGATGACGTGGGCATTGGTCCCCGACACACCGAAGGAGGACACACCCGCCCGCCGGACCCGCTCCCCGCGCGGCCAAGCCACCGCCTCAGCCAGCAACTCCACAGTGCCCGCGTCCCAGTCCACGTGCGAGGACGGCTGGTCCACATGCAACGTGCGCGGCAGCATCTCCTGGTCCAGGGCCATGACCATCTTGATCACACCACCCACACCCGCAGCCGATTGGGTGTGACCGATGTTCGACTTCAACGACCCCAGCCACAACGGCCAACCGTCCTCCCGGCCCTGGCCATACGTAGCCAGCAGCGCTTGCACCTCGATGGGATCGCCGAGCTTCGTGCCGGTGCCGTGGCCCTCGACGGCATCCACGTCCGCTGCCGACAACCGCGCGTTGGCCAGCGCCTGCCGAATCACCCGCTCCTGCGACGGACCATTCGGCGCCGTCAACCCATTCGACGCCCCATCCTGATTCACCGCAGAACCACG
>NZ_JBHYVB010000442.1:0-2656 GCF_042750115.1 Streptomyces sp. NPDC059455 | reverse complement strand
TGTCGTTCCGTCTCGTTGAAGAACTCCCGTTGATAGCAATGCATCAACGACGCAGAACGCTCACGGTGACGCTCGTTGCAGACAGAGAAGAGAGAGGCTCAGGCCCCGTTGATAACACCGGGCACCGGCAAGACCCACCTCGCCGTCACCTCGTTTCCAAGCCGAAACGTGCCGGAGAACGCGACGGCTGCCGCGCAAACCTCACGGACCTGCATCGCCCCCTTCCTCCTGAGACGGTCAGGAGGAACTGAACTCGTAGTGCAGCCGCGGGTGCTTCATCGTTGCTTACTGAACGTCGACGTAGTCGGCGGTGCCGGTGGCGGTGCCGGTGGCGGTGCCGGTGGCGGTGCCGGTGGTGGAGGTGCCGGCGAATGACCAGCGCCAGTAACCATCGGTGGCGGCCTTGACCATGGTTTTCAGAGCGCCGCCGGTACCCGTGGTCACCGTCTTGACGGTGGTGTAGGTGTTGGTGCCCTTCTTGCGGAACTGCAGTTTCACCGGCTGGCCGGTGTAGCCGGCGTACTTGTAGGTCTCCCAGCTGGCGCGGGTCAGCTTGCCGGTGACACTGAGGGACTTGCCCTTCTTCACCGGCTCCGGCGAGGCGTTGACCGTCAGCTTGGCGTAGCGCCTGACCTTCACCGTGGCGGCGACGTCCTTGCTGACATAGTCCCAGTCGTTGCCGCTGGCGCTGGCGCGCACCTTCCAGGTTCCGGCCGTGGTGTTGTCCTGAGGGTCGATCTGCGGGTTCATGGTCAAGGCGAAGGTGCAGGTGGTCGTGGTGGTGCTGTGAGCCACGCAGTCACCGGACACGTCGTCGGGGATAACCAGTCCGTAGGGGTCGTCGGGCATTTTCTGGCCGGGCCCGTGCCACAGTACGGGGAAGGTGTAGTCCTCCTTGATGCCCGAGTCGTCGGTGGCGGTCACCGCGATGGTGAAGGTCTTCGGGTTCGTGGTGCCCAGGACGATGTTGGACCCGCCGTTGACGACCACCTTGGTGATTTCGGTGTCGCCCACGGACTCATCCGCCTGGGCGGCGCCTGGGGCAACGAACGCGGACAGGGCCAGGGCGCTGGCAACGGCGGCCACGGTGGCGTGCTTACGCATAAGTGTGTTCCCCCACACTCTGGTGGTCCCGGGACGTCCGGGACCAAAACCGGCGAGGCGCATCCGGCGCAGGGGAGGCCGGCTCATCCGGGTAAAGGCGGCCTCATCCGCTCGGTGCCCGGACGGCACGGAAGACGACTGCCGAACCCCCGGAATGGTTGCACCGGAAGGAAACCCAAGCACTCCCGCGAGCGCGGGAGGTGCCCATCAGCCGATAGGCCGCCGGGCCGTTATCCGGGCCGTCCCTGGGCCGTCCGAGGTCGCTCAACAGCGTTCCAAGCTCCCTACCTGCGGTTTCACCGCGAGTAGGGGGCTCGATGCTGCCAGGACGAGGCTGGGACGTGGGGCTGGAGGCGGTGCCGCGTTCAATCGTCCCGTGATGCGCAAGGGCAGGGCCCGTCCATGTGGCCGTTCAGATGGAAGAAGAGCCACTCAAGCCGGTCGGCTGTGACTCCCACGGATGGGGCCCACTCGTGCATGGTGCTGACGTAGGTGGCGTAACGGATCGGCCACCGACGAGTGCCGGCCGCCTCCCAGCTGAACCAGTTGAGGACATTCAGCGAATGAAAAACTCGAGCGTCCAGGATCAGGGCCCGCTCACAGTCGGCGTCGCGGTCGTCGACGGCCGCGAACCACTTCGTGAAGAAGGAGCGCCCCACCCCATTGAGAACGAACTGGCTGTAAGCCCCGAGCAGGTCACCGCTTCGGACCGCCTGGTGCGTGGTCCGGAGAACAGTGGGCATGCGGGGGTCGGACAGGGCAGCCTCGGTGTACCGCGGGCTGCGTCCGTTCGTAGTGCCCGAGCCCCAGATCATGACAGCCACGAACAGGTCGCGTAGACCGTCAGGATCGTCGCCGACGCGGTCACGGAGGTCGACCAGGTCGCCCCGGCTGATGAGACGGGCTCCGCTCGGGCTCACACATTCAACGCCGACGTCGAGTACGTGTGCCGCTCCGTACGGCTCCAGCCGTGGGCGCCACGTGCTGGGGCGGAAGCGCACTGGCCTCTGCCTGCAATCGCGATAGCGGTCAACGAGCTTCTGAAGCTGCTCCATCATGATCCCCCCGGGGCCACGGCGACGGCGTGGTGTGACGTGCGCCATAGCGTATGGGAGGAAAAGCCAGGAATGGTCTGTCGGCGCCGAGCAATAGCCTGGGACTGTCAGCCGCGGCGCGCCTGGAGGTTTCGTGGAAGCTACCGCTCTCACCAGCCCCGACCGGTTGTGGTCGGCGCAGGAGGTCCTGACGCGTCCAAGCCCTGTCCCGGCGGTCGCGGGAGTCTACGGGTGGTACTTCGAGCAGCCGCCCCACCCGGACTTGGATGCCCGATGCCTGCTCTACGTCGGTATAGCGCCGCGGTACATGGCGAACCGCACCAGCACCCAGAACCTGCGCAAGCGGGTGCGGTATCACTACCGAGGCAATGCGGCCGGCTCGACGCTGCGGCTCACGCTCGGTTGCCTGTCGACGACGGCGTAATTCCCCAGGGGGTTTGTCGGGGGAATTCCCCACCCCCTGGGGTGCCGCGGATGTCAGCTGGTCGGGGGCTTGG
>NZ_JBHYVB010000441.1:0-2685 GCF_042750115.1 Streptomyces sp. NPDC059455 | reverse complement strand
TTGTTCGGCGGCGTCCTACTCTCCCACAGGGTCCCCCCTGCAGTACCATCGGCGCTGAAAGGCTTAGCTTCCGGGTTCGGAATGTAACCGGGCGTTTCCCTAACGCAATGACCACCGAAACACTATGAAACCAAACCGGACCCAACCCATACACACGTATGAGGGTCAAACGGTTCGTTGTTTCAGAACCAACACAGTGGACGCGAGCAACTGAGGACAAGCCCTCGGCCTATTAGTACCAGTCAACTCCACCGGTCACCCGGCTTCCATATCTGGCCTATCAACCCAGTCGTCTACTGGGAGCCTTAACCCATCAAGTGGGTGGGAGCCCTCATCTCGAAGCAGGCTTCCCGCTTAGATGCTTTCAGCGGTTATCCCTCCCGAACGTAGCCAACCAGCCATGCCCTTGGCAGGACAACTGGCACACCAGAGGTTCGTCCGTCCCGGTCCTCTCGTACTAGGGACAGCCCTTCTCAAGACTCCTACGCGCACAGCGGATAGGGACCGAACTGTCTCACGACGTTCTAAACCCAGCTCGCGTACCGCTTTAATGGGCGAACAGCCCAACCCTTGGGACCGACTCCAGCCCCAGGATGCGACGAGCCGACATCGAGGTGCCAAACCATCCCGTCGATATGGACTCTTGGGGAAGATCAGCCTGTTATCCCCGGGGTACCTTTTATCCGTTGAGCGACGGCGCTTCCACAAGCCACCGCCGGATCACTAGTCCCGACTTTCGTCCCTGCTCGACCCGTCGGTCTCACAGTCAAGCTCCCTTGTGCACTTACACTCAACACCTGATTGCCAACCAGGCTGAGGGAACCTTTGGGCGCCTCCGTTACCCTTTAGGAGGCAACCGCCCCAGTTAAACTACCCACCAGACACTGTCCCTGATCCGGATCACGGACCCAGGTTAGACATCCAGCACGACCAGAGTGGTATTTCAACAATGACTCCACACTAACTGGCGTCAATGCTTCACAGTCTCCCACCTATCCTACACAAGCCGAACCGAACACCAATATCAAGCTATAGTAAAGGTCCCGGGGTCTTTCCGTCCTGCTGCGCGAAACGAGCATCTTTACTCGTAATGCAATTTCACCGGGCCTATGGTTGAGACAGTCGAGAAGTCGTTACGCCATTCGTGCAGGTCGGAACTTACCCGACAAGGAATTTCGCTACCTTAGGATGGTTATAGTTACCACCGCCGTTTACTGGCGCTTAAGTTCTCAGCCTCGCCACACCGAAATGTGACTAACCGGTCCCCTTAACGTTCCAGCACCGGGCAGGCGTCAGTCCGTATACATCGCCTTACGGCTTCGCACGGACCTGTGTTTTTAGTAAACAGTCGCTTCTCGCTGGTCTCTGCGGCCACCACCAGCTCAAGGAGAAAATCCCATCACCAGCAATGGCCCCCCTTCTCCCGAAGTTACGGGGGCATTTTGCCGAGTTCCTTAACCATAGTTCACCCGAACGCCTCGGTATTCTCTACCTGACCACCTGAGTCGGTTTAGGGTACGGGCCGCCATGAAACTCGCTAGAGGCTTTTCTCGACAGCATAGGATCATCCACTTCACCACAATCGGCTCGGCATCAGGTCTCACCCTGCATGAGGGACGGATTTACCTACCCCTCGGGCTACACCCTTACCCCGGGACAACCACCGCCCGGGCTGGACTACCTTCCTGCGTCACCCCATCACTTACCTACTACCACCTTGGACCGGCGGCTCCACCACTCCCCTCAACTCCGAAGAGATCAGGGCGGCTTCACGGCCTTAGCATCAGAGGATTCGATACTGGGCGTTTCAAAGCGGGTACCGGAATATCAACCGGTTGTCCATCGACTACGCCTGTCGGCCTCGCCTTAGGTCCCGACTTACCCTGGGCAGATCAGCTTGACCCAGGAACCCTTAGTCAATCGGCGCACACGTTTCCCACGTGTGTATCGCTACTCATGCCTGCATTCTCACTCGTGAACCATCCACAACTCGCTTACACGGCTGCTTCACCCGGCACACGACGCTCCCCTACCCATCACAGCCCCCGTTAGGGGTACATGCTGCAATGACACGACTTCGGCGGTACGCTTGAGCCCCGCTACATTGTCGGCGCGGAATCACTTGACCAGTGAGCTATTACGCACTCTTTCAAGGATGGCTGCTTCTAAGCCAACCTCCTGGTTGTCTCTGCGACTCCACATCCTTTCCCACTTAGCGTACGCTTAGGGGCCTTAGTCGATGCTCTGGGCTGTTTCCCTCTCGACCATGGAGCTTATCCCCCACAGTCTCACTGCCGCGCTCTCACTTACCGGCATTCGGAGTTTGGCTAAGGTCAGTAACCCGGTAGGGCCCATCGCCTATCCAGTGCTCTACCTCCGGCAAGAAACACACGACGCTGCACCTAAATGCATTTCGGGGAGAACCAGCTATCACGGAGTTTGATTGGCCTTTCACCCCTAACCACAGGTCATCCCCCAGGTTTTCAACCCTGGTGGGTTCGGTCCTCCACGAAGTCTTACCTCCGCTTCAACCTGCCCATGGCTAGATCACTCCGCTTCGGGTCTTGAGCGCGCTACTAAACCGCCCTATTCGGACTCGCTTTCGCTACGGCTTCCCCACACGGGTTAACCTCGCAACACACCGCAAACTCGCAGGCTCATTCTTCAAAAGGCACGCAGTCACGA
>NZ_JBHYVB010000440.1:0-2699 GCF_042750115.1 Streptomyces sp. NPDC059455 | reverse complement strand
ACCCGCCCCCCCGGCCCCCCCCTCCCCCACCATCACCCACTGAGAGAGCTCTGCCGGGCGGGGCCGCGCCGCCCCGCCCCGCCCCCCCCCCCCCGCGGCTCAGCTCCCCTTCTTGGTGATCACGAACCGGTCGATGACCAGATAGTCGATCTCGGTCGCGAGGAAGCACTCCAAGGCGTCCCGTGGCGAGCAGACGATGGGCTCACCGGCCACGTTGAAGGACGTGTTGAGCAGGCAGGGCACATCCGTCCGGGCCGTGAAGGCTCGCAACAGCCGGGCGAGGGCGGGGTTCTGCCGCTCGTTCACCGTCTGGGCCCGCGCCGTGCCGTCCACGTGACAGGCGCCGGGGATCCGCTCCTGGTACTCCTTCCGCACCGGGAAGACGAAGGTCATATACGGGGACGAGGTCTTCTTGCCCATCGAGAAGACGCGGGGGGCCTCCGATTCGAGGATGACGGGCGCGAACGGCCGGAAGGGCTCCCGGTGTTTCACCCGGAGATTGATGATGTCCTTGATGTCGGGGAAGGCCGGGTTGGCGAGGATGCTGCGGTTGCCCAGGGCGCGCGGCCCGAACTCGCTCCGGCCCTGGAACCAGCCCACGACGTTCTTCCCGGCCAGCAACTCCGCCGTCCGGTCGGCGATCGAGGCGGCGTCGGGCTCCTCCTGCCACTCGACGCGGTCCGCGTAGTCCGCCAGCGCGTCCTGGACCTGCCGTTCGTCGTACGAAGGCCCCAGATAGGGGGTGGTGACCGCGTCGGCCGGCCGATTCCTGAGACCGGCGGCGTACACGGCCGCGCCAATGGCGACCCCGGGATCGCTGGCCCCGAAGCTGACCTCCATGCCGGTGAACGGCGACCTCTCCAGCATCTTGGTGTTGGCCACGCAGTTCAGCGCCAGCCCGCCCTCGAAGAGCAGGGTGTCCAGGCCGGAGGCCGCGGTCAGTGCCCGCACCTGATGAGCGGTGACGGCCTCGACCATGTGCTGTGCCAGCCCGGCGACCTTGACGCGGAAGTCGAACTGCTCGCGCTTCTCGCTGTCGCCGCCGAACAGGTCGTCGAACAGTGCGTAGTAGGCCGATATGTCCCGTGGGGTGGAGATGGTGTACGAGCCGTTCTCGTGCAGCCGCACAACGCGCTCGAGCAGCGGATTGTGCCGCGGCGGCGGGCCGTACGCGGCCAGGCCCATCACCTTGTACTCGTCGTTGTTGGGTACGAACCCCAGATAGCGGGTGATCCGCCCGAACGCCACCCCGAGCGAGCTGGTCATGGGAACCGCGCTCTCGTCGAACTGGCGGACCACGCCGTTCCGCAGCTCGCCCATGACGGAGGACAGCGTCTCCGCCCGGCCGTCACTCACCAGGAAGGCGGCGTCGCCCCCGCCGGCCAGGTAGGCACCGCACATGAGATGGGCCAGATGATGGGGCACCAGGGTGAGCTTGTTGCGATCCAGCTCGTAGCCGGTGCGCTCGACGAAGTCGTGGTACACCGCGTCGGGGCTGAGCATGCCGGTGTAGAGCTCACCCGTGCTGCGCAGGGCGTCGAACTTGGCCGCGACCGGCATGTCGGAATCGCATATCCCCGAAATCATCTCCTCGGCCACCGTCGACGAAAACCGCCAGGGGAAAGCGAAAACGTCCACCTGGTCGAGGTCGACACCGGCGGAGTTCAGACACCAGGTGATTGCCTGCACCGGGAAATCGGAGGTCTTCTTGACCCGGCTCAGCCGCTCCTCCTCGACCGCCGCCACCACCTCGCCGTCGATCACCAGAGCCGCCGCGGCGTCATGACCCACCAAGAGATTACGGCCGACACCAGTCGCCCCGTAGAGACGCCCGAAAAGCTCCGCACCTCTGCTGAATCCGTTGTAACCGAGTACGATCACTGGCTCTCAGCCTCCCAAGCACGACAGTATCGGCGGAAGAACAGGCTACTCGGGCCGGATACTTGAGGGATAGGCATGATGCGCAAGCAGATTGTGGATTTCCTTCCCGGGGATACGGCGGACCCGGGAGAATTCCGCACCGAATGCTGAGCGTGCCCGGACCGCGGACGCGCGCACCCCTCGTTACGTATACTTTTGGGCATGTTGAGGTTGGAACGGCTCCGGGCCGACCACGCGCCCGCCCTGCTGGCCTTCGAGCGCGAGAACCGGGAGTACTTCGCCCGGTCGATCTCGGACCGCGGGGACGCCTACTTCGAGGAGTTCGCATCCCTGTACCGTGCCCGGCTCGCCGAACAGGACGCCGGTGTGTGTCACTTCCATGTCGTCATGGACGACCAGGGCGAGTTGGTCGGCCGCGTCAATCTCGTGGACGTCGAGGAAGGGGACGCCGAACTCGGCTACCGGATCGGCGAGCGCGCCGCGGGCCGGGGGATGGCGACCGCCGCGGTGGAAGAGGTGTGCCGCCTGGCCGCCACGACGTACCGGCTCTCCACCCTCACCGCCTACACCGCCCTCGACAACGTGGCCTCCATGACCGTGCTCGGCCGCAACGGATTCACCGTCGTGGCGGACGCCACCGTCGGCGGACGCCCCGGCCTGCGCTATCGCCGACGGCTCGGCGCGGAGCCCGGGGGGCGTTGACCGGGAGCGTTGCGGGGGGGGCAAGGGGTCGCAGGTTCACATCCTGTCGTCCCGACGGTGCGGAGGGTCTTCGCAGGTCAACGCCTGTGAGGGCCCTCTTTTCGCGCTCCCGTTTC
>NZ_JBHYVB010000439.1:0-2748 GCF_042750115.1 Streptomyces sp. NPDC059455 | reverse complement strand
TGTCGGCGACGGCCCAAATCCCCACTTTCCGACGAAAGCTGTCGCCGTAATTCCCCACCCCGTTGACGGCCGATTCCCCAGGGGGACGCCCGTCACGGATGGGGACGCCGATCGTGGACTCGGCGTGAAGATCTTCCCCGTGTCGGGTGGTTTGTTCGACCGATAGGTCCTTCTTGCGAATCGGTGGGGATCCCCCGGGGCATGCCGGTGCCGGGTTGAGGGTCCGGGCCTACTCGGAGTCGCTGGTGTCCCTTGACCAGCGAGCCGGGAGGTCGGCGGACGATCCGGATGGCGAGGAGAACCTTCAGCGTGACGGACATCGTGGAGATCTACGTTCACTGGTACGCGGGCCGCTCGAAGACGCAGTTGTCGGCGTCGCTCGGGCTGGACCGCAAGACGATCAGGAAGTACCTGGCGCCGGCCGAGGCCGCTGGGATCGCCCCGGGCGGGCCACCCATGGGCGAGACCGACTGGACGAAACTGATCAAGAACTGGTTTCCGGAGCAGGCCAACAGGCGGCTGAACCAGCTGACGTGGCCCGAGATCGAACAGCACCGCGACTACGTCCTGGAACTGCTGGACACCTGCACGGTGACCACGATCCACCAGCGGCTGCGCGACGAGCGCAAGCTGAAGGCGTCGCTGACGGCGTTTCGCCGGTGGGTGCACGAGAACCTGCCCGACGAGGCGGCCCGCTCCAAGGTCACGGTGCTTCGGGAGAACGTCGAACCGGGCTCGGAGGCCCAGATCGACTACGGCTTCCTGGGGCAGTGGGTCAATCCCAACACCGGTAAGCGGCACCGGATTTGGGCGTTCGTGATGGTGCTGCCCGCCTCGCGGCACATGTTCGTCCGTCCAGTGGCACACATGGACCAGCACGCCTGGACGCAAGCACATGTGGAAGCGTTCCGGTTCTTCGGAGGTGTCCCGCGGCGCCTGGTGCCGGACAACCTCAAGACCGGGGTCGACAAGCCGGACCTCTACGACCCGAAGATCAACAAGTCGTATGCCGAACTCGCCTCCTACTACGGGGCGTTGGTGGATCCGGCCCGCGCTCTGAAGCCGAAGGACAAGCCCAGAGTGGAGCGGCCCATGCCCTACGTCCGCGACTCCTACTGGCGCGGACGGACCTTCACCTCGCTGGAGCATATGCAGGCCGAAGCCCTGCTCTGGTCCAAGAACGTCGCAGGTCAGCGGCAGTGCCGCCCGCTGGGCGGCGCGAAGCCGCTGTCGGTGTTCGAGACGGTCGAGGCGCCGGTGCTGCTGCCGCTGCCCGAGGCGCCGTTCGTGCTGGCCCGCTGGTCGAAGGCGACGGTCGGCCCGGACATCCACATCAAGGTCGGCCGCACCCTCTACTCGGTGCCCTGGAAGCTGATCGGCCGCAAGGTCGACGTCCGCTCCACTGCCACGATGGTGCAGGTCTTCCACGAGGGCGAGCTGGTCAAGACCCACGCGGCGCTTGAGCAGGGCAAACGCACCGACAAGAACGACTACCCGCCCGAGAAGATCGCCTTCCAGATGCGCACGCCGATCTGGTGCCGCGGCCAGGCGTCCCAGGTCGGGGACGCCTGCCGTCAGGTGATCGACCAGCTGTTGGAGGTCAACGCCCTCTACCGGCTCCGCGCCGCCCAGGGGGTGCTCGGACTGCGCAAGAAGTACGGCGACACCAGACTCGAAGCCGCCTGCCGCAAGGCGATCACCGTCGGCGATCCGTCTTATCGGACCGTCAAGGGCATCCTGGTCGCCGGCACCGAGACCGACCCCGAACCCGAGACCGGCGACGCCGGCGCCTCGGCCTTCCTGCACGGGCCCGAGGGTCTGTTCGCGACCGCCGTCCCCACCCAGATCTCCGGCGGCCTCCGCGACGACCAGGGACACACCGACGCCGGCACCGAGGAGGCCGACCGGTGAGCGTGATGACCACCGCCCTGCGCGACTCGCTCAAGACCCTGCGGCTGTCCGGCATGCTCGAGACCCTCGATGCCCGCCTCACCCAGGCCCAGGGCGGCGAGCTCGGGCACCTCGACTTCCTCCAGGTCCTCTGCCAGGACGAGATCACCCGCCGCGAGTCCGTTGCGCTCGAACGGCGCCTACGCAAGGCCAAGTTCGAGCAGCAGGCCACCCTGGAGGGATTCGACTTCAACGCCTCCCCGAAGCTGCCCGCGGCCCAGATCCGTGACCTTGCCGCCCTGCGTTGGCTCCACTCCGGCGAATCCGTAATTTTGTTCGGTCCCGTCGGGGTCGGGAAGACGCACGTCGCCCAGGCGCTCGGCCACCAGGCCGTCCGCCAGGGCGCCAACGTCCGCTTCGCCAAGACCAGCCGGGTCCTCGCCGAGCTCGCCGGCGGCCACGCGGACCGCACCTGGGACCGGCGGATGCGCGACCTCATCCGCCCCGACCTGCTCATCCTCGACGACTTCGCCATGCGCCAGATGAATGCCTCGCAGGCCGACGACCTCTACGAACTCGTCTCCGAGCGGCAGGGGCGGTCCCTGATCATCACGAGCAACAGGGCACCCAGCGACTGGTATCCCCTCTTCCCCAACCCCGTCGTCGCCGAGTCCCTCCTCGACCGACTGATCAACGCCAGCCATCAGGTCATCATGAACGGCCCGAGCTACCGGCCCAACAAGAGGCCGAAGGGCCCCGCCGGCTCGTCCAAGCCCCCGACCAGCTGACATCCGCGGCACCCCAGGGGGTGGGGAATTCCCCCGACAAACCCCCTGGGGAATTACGCCGTCGTCGACA
>NZ_JBHYVB010000438.1:0-2761 GCF_042750115.1 Streptomyces sp. NPDC059455 | reverse complement strand
TGACCGATATTCGACTTCACCGAACCCAACAGCAACGGCCGACCCTCCGGCCGACCCTGCCCATAAGTCGCCAACAGCGCCTGCGCCTCAATCGGATCACCCAACGCCGTACCCGTACCGTGCGCCTCCACCACATCAACGTCAGCCGGCTGCAACCCCGCACTCGCCAACGCCGCCCGAATCACCCGCTGCTGCGACGGACCATTCGGCGCCGACAAACCATTACTCGCACCATCCTGGTTCACCGCACTACCCGCAACCACCGCCAACACCCGGTGCCCACGCTCACGCGCATCGGACAACCGCTCCAGCACCAGGACACCGACGCCCTCGCCCCAACCGGTGCCATCAGCAGCCTCCGCGAACGGCTTGCACCGCCCATCGGCAGCCAACCCCCGCTGCCGCGCGAACTCCGTGAACGTCCCAGGCGAGGCCATCACCGTCACACCACCGGCCAGCGCCATCCCGCACTCACCGGAGCGGAGCGCCTGCGCGGCCAGGTGAATCGCCGTCAGAGACGACGAGCAGGCAGTGTCGATCGAGACGGCAGGCCCCTGCAACCCCAGCGAGTACGCCACCCGGCCCGACGCCACACTCGCCGTCGTCCCGGTCATCCCGAAACCACCGGCACCGTCCCGCTCACCGACCCGGTACCCCAACGCGATGATGCCGGCGTAGACACCCGTGTCGGAGCCACGCAGCGAACCCGGCTCGATCCCCGCGTCTTCCAGCGCCTCCCAGCACGTCTCCAACAGCAACCGCTGCTGCGGATCCATCCCCAACGCCTCACGCGGACTGATCCCGAAGAACTCCGCATCGAACCCACCGGCACCCTCCAGGAAACCGCCCACCGGGGTGTAGGCAGCGCCCTCGTCATCGGACTCGGACAGGTCGGGCGTCTCCCAACCGCGGTTCACCGGGAAGCCCGACATCGCATCGGTCCCCGAAGCAACCAGCTGCCAGAAACCCTCCGGGTCCTCGACCCCACCCGGGAACCGGCACCCCATACCGACGATCGCCACCGGTTCCTGTTCGCGTGCCTCGATCTTCCGCAGGCGTTCCTTGGTCTCGTAGGAGTCGGCCGTGACCTTCTTCAGGTAGCTGAGGAGCTTCTCGTGCTCTGTCATCTCAGTCATTGGATTAGGAAACTCCTAGCTCTTTAGCAATAAAGTCAAAGACTTCATCAGCCGAGGCCGACTCGAGTTTCTGTGCCGCGGTGTTCTCCGCCGCCGGCTCCTGGTTGCGCATCCATTTCAACAGCACCGTCCGCAGCCGGGCCGTGATGTCGGAGCGCATTTCGCTGTCCGCGGGTACTTCGGAGAGGATTGATTCCAGCTGGGTGAGCTGGGTGAGGACCGCCGGTTCCACCACCACGTCCGCAAGGATCTCCGGGCACAGGAACCGGGCAACCTCCAATGGTGTCGGCTGGTCGAAGACCAAGGTGGCGGGGAGGGTGAGGCCGGTCTCGTTCGCGAGCCGGTTGCGCAGCTCCAGCCCGGTCAGGGAGTCGATGCCCATGTCCCGGAACGCCCACTGGGGATCAATGTCCCCGGGGTGTGCGTGGCCCAGCACGACGGCGACGGAGGCCCGGACGATCTCCAGGACTTCCTGCTCACGCTCGGCAGGACTCAAGGCGGCCAACCGGGCCGCCAGGCCACCGGCAGCCACGGCAACGGCCGCGGTCGGGCGTGCGGCGAGGCCACCAGCGGTCAGACCCCGCAGCAGCGCGGGCACCGGCCTTCCGCCGCGAGAGAAGGCTGCCAGGTCCAGTCGGGCCGGGACGGCCAACGGCGCACCCAGTGCGGCAGCGGCCTCGAACAGCGCCAGGCCCTGCTCGGTCGACAGCGGCTGGACGCCGCCACGGCGCAGACGGGAGAGGTCAGCGCCGGCCAACTGCCCGGTGATCTCGGAGGTCTGGGCCCACAGCCCCCAGGCCAGCGACTGGCCGGCCAGGTGCCGGTCTCGACGGTAGGTGGCGAGTGCATCCAGGAACGCGTTGGCGGCGGCGTAACTGCCTTGGCCCGGACTGCCCATGACGGCCGCGGCCGAGGAGTAGAGGACGAAGCCGGCCAGGCCCGCGTCTTCGGTCAGCTCGTGCACGTTCCACGCCGCATCCGCCTTGGCGGCCAGCACCGGCGCCATGCGCTCGGGCGTCAGTGACTCCACGGTCGCGTCGTCGATCACACCGGCGGCATGAACCACCGCCGTCAGCGGACGCTCACCCGCGATCCTGGCCAGGACGGAGGCGAGGGCGTCGCGGTCGGCGGCATCGCCCGCCTGCACCCGCACCTCCGCACCCGACTGCGCCAGCTCCGCCACCAGACGAGCCACTCCCGGCGCCGCCGGGCCCCGCCGGGACATCAGCAGCAGGTGTTTCATCCCGCGGACGTTCACCAGGTGCCGGGCCAACTCCCCGCCCAACGTTCCGGTGCCACCCGTGACCAGGACGATGCCCTGCGGGTCCCACTGGGCGGGGACGTTCAACACGACCTTGCCAATGTGGCGGGCGGCCTGGAGATGGCGCAGCGCCGCCACCGCCTGCGACAGCTCGAAACACGTCACAGGCGGCGGAGTCAGCGTCCCCGCGTCGAACATCGCCCCCAGCTCGGCCAGCATCTCCGCGACCCGCGGCTCGCCCGCATCCATCAGGTCGAACGCCTGGTAGGCGACCCCAGGGTGGGACTCGGCGACCTGCTCGGGGTTGCGGATGTCAGTCTTGCCCATCTCCACGAACCGGCCACCGCGCGGCAGCAGCCGCAGG
>NZ_JBHYVB010000437.1:0-2787 GCF_042750115.1 Streptomyces sp. NPDC059455 | reverse complement strand
GCACTCGCCAACGCCGCCCGAATCACCCGCTGCTGCGACGGACCATTCGGCGCCGACAAACCATTACTCGCACCATCCTGGTTCACCGCACTACCGGAGATCACCGCGAGCACCCGGTGCCCACGCTCACGCGCATCGGACAGCCGCTCCAGCACCAGGACACCGACGCCCTCGCCCCAACCGGTGCCATCAGCGGCCTCAGCGAACGGCTTGCACCGCCCATCGGCAGCCAACCCCCGCTGCCGCGCGAACTCCACGAAAGTCTCCGGGGTGGCCATCACCGTGACGCCACCCGCGAGCGCGATCCCGCATTCCCCGGACCGCAGCGCCTGCGCCGCAAGGTGAATCGCCATCAGCGACGACGAGCATGCGGTGTCCACCGACACCGCAGGCCCCTGCAGACCCAGCGAGTACGCCACCCGGCCCGACGCCACACTCGCGGCAGTCCCGGTCATCACATAACCGTCGGCGCCAGTTTGTTCCCCGGCCTGGTAGCCCGAGGCGATGATGCCGGCGTAGACACCCGTGTCGGTGCCCTTCAGCGAACCCGGCTCGATCCCCGCGTCCTCCAGCGCCTCCCAACACGTCTCCAACAGCAACCGCTGCTGCGGATCCATCCCCAACGCCTCACGCGGACTGATCCCGAAGAACTCCGCATCGAACCCACCAGCGCCGTCAAGGAACCCACCCACCCGGGCGAAGGAGGTGCTCTCGTCGCCGGGGTCGGAGCCGTCCAGGCGTTCCAGGTTCCAGTCGCGATCAACCGGGAATCCCGACATCGCGTCGGTGCCTCCGGCGATCAGCTGCCAGAAGCCCTCCGGGCCCTCGACCCCGCCCGGGAACCGGCACCCCATACCCACGATCGCCACCGGCTCATGCTCGCGTGCTTCCATGTGCCTGAGGCGCTTGCGCATCTGGACGAGTTCAGCCGACGTCTTCTTCAGGTAGTCGAAGAGCTTTTCCTGATTCTCCATTAAAGGGCTTCCTCATCGACTCGTCGATCAAAGTCATCCGGTTCCGACTCATGCAATCGGAATTCTTTGTCAAGGAAATCAAATACTTCATCAGGAGTAGCTGAATCAAACTCTATGGAAGCGTCATCGGACTCGGCCGCCGATTGGACCTCGCCCTGCGCATCCATCCATTTGGACAGCATTCCGCGCAGGATCCTCGTGATTCCGTCGGGCGCCTCGCATGTTGCCGCCAGGTTCAGGAGACGGGATTCGAGCTGGCTGAGCTCGGCGATCATCGGGGCCGTCCCCGCCTCGCCGTCGGCGACCATTCCCGGCCGCAGGTACTCGGCGACCGCGGCCGGTGTCGGGTAGTCGAAGACCAGGGTGGCGGGCAGGCTCAGGCCCGTCTCGGCCGACAGCCGGTTGCGGAGCTCCAGCGCGGTCAGGGAGTCGATGCCCATCTCACGGAAGGCACGCTGCGGATCGACGTCCCCGGGGTCGGCATGGCCCATGACGACAGCGACAGCGGCCCGGACGATCTGCAGGACCTCCTGCTCACGCTCTGCGGGACTGAGCGCCGCCAACCGGGCCGCCCACCTGGCCGCCAAGCCGGCCGCAGCCGCGGCCACAGCTGCGGTCGGACGTGCGGAGACACCGGCGACCAGGCCGCGCAGCAGCGGAGGCAACGGCCCCCCGGCACGCGACAGCGCGGCCAGGTCCAGTCGGGCCGGGACCGCCAAGGGGGCGCCCAGCGCGGCGGCGGCCTCGAACAGTGCCAGGCCCTGAACGGTCGTCATGGGCTGGATGCCGCCACGACGCAGGCGGGACAGACCGGTTCCGTCGAGGTGCCCGGTCATCTCCGACGCCTGAGCCCACAGCCCCCAGGCAAGCGACTGGCCGGCCAACTGCCGGTCGCGGCGCTGGGTGGCCAGCGCGTCCAGGAACGCGTTGGCGGCGGAGTAACTTCCTTGGCCGGGGCTCCCCAGGATGGAAGCTGCCGAGGAGTAGAGCACGAAGCCCGCCAGGCCCGCACCCTCGGTCAGCTCGTGCAGGTTCCAGGCCGCGTCGGCCTTGGCGGCCAGCACCGTCGCCATCCGCTCGGGCGTCAGCGACTCCACCGTCACGTCGTCGATCACACCGGCGGCATGCACCACGGCGGTCAACGGCCGATCCGTCGCGATCCTGGCCAACACCGAGGCGAGGACGTCACGGTCGGCGGCATCGCCGGCCTGCACCCGAACCTCCGCGCCCGACCGTGCCAACTCCACGACCAGGCGGGCCGCCCCCGGCGCGGCCGGGCCGCGCCGCGACATCAGCACCAGGTGCCGCATGCCACGGGCATCCACCAAGTGCCGGGCCAACTCCCCACCCAGCGTGCCCGTTCCACCCGTGACGAGCACCGTGCCCTGCGCATCCCACTCGGCGGGCGCGGTCCCGGGCTCCTCCGTCCCGGCCCGGACCAGCCGCCGCCCGAACGCCACGACACCCCCGCCGTCAGCAGCGGGACGGACGCAGACCTCAGGCTCGCCGGCTTCCAGTGCCACAGCCAGGACGGTGTCCACGTCGGCGTCACGGTCCGGGTCCAGGCCGGTTGACGGGTCGACGTCGACCAGCAGGAGGCGGCCGGGGTGCTCGGACTGGGCCGAGCGGACCAGGCCCGCCACCGCAGCGCCCGCCAGGTCCTGTCCGGCGGCCGCGCCCTGGGTCCAGACCACCAACCGCGAATCGTCCGTCTCGGGATCGGCCAGCCACTGCTGCACCCAACCCAACACCGTCGCGGCAGCCAGCTGAGCCGCCTGAGGCGCATACGCCCCGGGCTCTGCAGCCGTAACCA
>NZ_JBHYVB010000436.1:672-2818 GCF_042750115.1 Streptomyces sp. NPDC059455 | reverse complement strand
GCCACCCCCAGTGCCCGCCCCGCCGCCCGGCGGCAAGCACCCGCCACTCGTATCCGGGGCGGGGTCACGCCCGGGAGCGGGGTCACGCCCGGGAGCGGGGTCACGCCCGGGAGCGGGGTCACGCCCGGGAGCGGGGTCACGCCCGGGAGCGGGGTCACGCCCGGGACGGGAAACGGACCGGCGGCACCTTCCCCGGGAACCAGGCCGCGACGTCGAACGGGCGCTCAGCCGGCCGTAGCGCCCACATCAGGGGCGGGAAACGGACCGGCGGCACCTTCGCCGGGCGCCGGGCCGCCGCGCGGAACGGACCTTCAGCGGGGCTACGGCGCCGCTCAACCACCCGGGCCGCCGCGCCCGACGGCCTCTCAGCCGCGCTGTGGCGCCACCCAACCACCCGGACCACCGCACCGAACCGGCTCTCAGCCGCGCTGTGGCGCCGCTCAGCCGCTTCCCACACGGGCCCAGGCCCGGAGTGCCAGCCCGCGCTCGTCGGTCTTCTGACGGGCCACCAGGAGCTTTCCGTCCAGCGCCAGCGCGGCCAGCACCACCCGGCCCTGGTCGTCCAGCGCCAGCGCCGGGGTGTGGGCGCCCTGCTCGCCCGAGGGCGTCCACCACACCCCCGCCGCCTCGTCCTCGCAGGGGTGGGCGGCGACCGCCAGCCCGCCGGCCGCCGAGTCCTGGTGGGCCAGGACGGTGCAGTCGTGACCGTCCACCATGGCGCGCACCGCGGCGACCGGGCCGGTGCCCGTGGCCCCGCCCAGCGGCGCGGGGGCCGGGGCGTCCGGCCGCCAGGCCATGACCTCACCGCTGCCCGCGTCGCGCCAGTAGTGGGTGAGGGTACCGGGGCTGCTCTCCACCATGGACGCCGAATCCGGCCGGGCGTCGGCGGGGACGTCCTCGCCCCGCTTGGGGGCGGCGCCGGGCGTGGGCTGGTACCAGCGCAGCGCGGCGCCCTTCCCTGCCGGTGCGAGCAGTTCGAGACGGCCGTCGGCGGTCGAGGCCGCCGCCATGCCGCCCAGTACGTGCGTGCCCTTCCAGTCGGTCCAGCGCTCCCACGTGCCCTTGGGGTCCTGCCGCCGCGCGCTCACCCCACCCCCGGCATTGCGCACGAAGACGCGGAGGGCGCCGGAGGAGTCCACCGCCGCGGCGGGCGGGCCGGTCTGCTCGGCCTTGCGGGCGTCCTTGGGATGCGGGGTGCCCAGGGAGTGCCACGCCGTCAGCGGGCGGCCGGACTGGAACTGGGTGGCGTGGACGATGTCCACGCGCGCCGGTTCCCCGGCGCCGCCCGGCCGGTGCCGAAGCCCCACCAGATGGGCATAGCCCTCGGGGCTCTGAACGACGGTCAGCCCGGCCAGCCGGCCGGACACCTCGATCAACCACGGCCCCGACCACTCCGCCCCTCCGGGGCGGTCCTCGGTCCAACGGGCGACACCGCCCGTCACCGGTGCGTAGGCCGTGAGCCTGCCGTCCTTGCCGCGGAGCAACCGCAACGCCATGGCCCGCTGCCAACCCTTCCCCGAACCCGTCCACCTGATCGAACGATGTCCATAGTAATTTGCCTTGACTATGGATGGGGTTGTGGTTGTGGACGCCGCCAATGTGGTCGGCTCGGTTCCGGATGGCTGGTGGCGTGACCGGCGCGGCGCCGCCGAGCGACTCCGCGACCGGCTGGCCGTCCTCGCCGGGACCGGGCTCCCCGGCCGCCCCGGCGTGCCCGGCTGGGCCAGCGACCCTCCGGTGGACATCGTGATGGTGGTCGAGGGCGCGGCGCGGGGCGTCGAGCCGGTGACGGGCGTACGGGTGGAGAGCGCGCCGGGCAGCGGAGACGACCACATCGTGGCCGTGGTGGCGGCCCGTGAGGAGGGCCGCCCCTGCCTGGTGGTGACGGCGGACCAGGGGCTGCGGGCACGGGTCACGGCGCTGGGCGCGGAGACGACGGGCCCCCGGTCGGTCCGCCCGAACGGCTCGTCCTAGGCCCGTTCAGGGCCCGAGAGATGTCCGATGGACCATGACGCCTGCGGCGGTCCGCGGCCCCCCCCCCCCCCGCCCCCAAAAAGGGGGCCCCCCCCCCCCCCCCCCCCCCCGCCCCGGGGGCGGGCCGCGCCCCCCCCCCGGGGCAGTTTACGGGGGGCGCGGCCCCCCCCCC
>NZ_JBHYVB010000436.1:0-662 GCF_042750115.1 Streptomyces sp. NPDC059455 | reverse complement strand
AGATGTCCGATGGACCATGACGCCTGCGGCGGTCCGCTCCCCTCCCCGCCCCTTCCCGAAACTGGGGCTCCGCCCCAGCCCCCGGCCGCGTCGCAGGTGGCGCGGACGGCGCCCCGGCCGGTGAACTGATCGCGGGCGACGGGCCCGCTCCTCGCCCCTCGGAGTCCAGGGACGAAGCAAAACCGCAGCTCCACCCCAGACCCCCACCGGACAACCCGGATGTGCGCGGACGTTCGCCCAGTCATCCGCCGCGCCAACGTGCCGACCGCGACCAGCCCACCGGTGCGGGTGTCCACGCCCTCACCGCCCACCGCGAACAGCACCCGCCCCGCGGACACCCTGGCCGCCATCCACCGGCCGGCCGCTCCCATCGCCCCAGGTGGTCCGGACGGCGCCCCGGCCGGTGAACTGATCGCGGCGACAATCGGCTCGTCGTCGCCTCCCGGGGGCCAGGGTCGGAGCGAACCCAGAGCTCCGCCGCACACTCCCGCCAGGCGACTCGGTTGTGCGCGGGCGTCCACCCGGTCATCCGCCGCGCCGACGCTGACCGCCGGGACGACGGTCGGCCCGTCAACCCCTGGGGTCCAGGGGCGGAGCCCCTGGTAGCGGGAAGGGGCGGGGAGGGGAAAGCGTCGATATGCGGCTCCGCCGCGTGGTCCGCG
>NZ_JBHYVB010000435.1:0-2881 GCF_042750115.1 Streptomyces sp. NPDC059455 | reverse complement strand
CCATTCGGCGCCGACAAACCATTACTCGCACCATCCTGGTTCACCGCACTACCCGCAACCACCGCCAACACCCGGTGCCCACGCTCACGCGCATCCGACAACCGCTCCAGCACCAGGACACCGACGCCCTCGCCCCACCCGGTGCCATCAGCAGCCTCCGCGAACGGCTTGCACCGCCCATCGGCAGCCAACCCCCGCTGCCGCGCGAACTCCGTGAACATCTCCGGATTGGGCATCACGGTGACGCCACCGGCCAGCGCGATCCCGCACTCACCGGACCGCAACGCCTGCGCCGCCAGGTGAATCGCCGTCAGCGACGACGAACACGCCGTGTCGATCGACACCGCAGGGCCCTGCAAGCCCAGCGCGTACGCCACCCGGCCGGACGCCACACTCGCCGTGGTCCCCGTTATCCCGAAGCCGCCAGCGCCGTCCGGCTCGCCGACCCGGTATCCCAGCGCGGTGATTCCCGCGTAGACGCCCGTGTCGGTGCCCCGCAGTGAACCCGGGGTGATGCCCGTGTCCTCCAGCGCCTCCCAACACGTCTCCAAAAGCAGTCGCTGCTGCGGGTCCATCCCCAACGCCTCACGCGGACTGATCCCGAAGAACTCCGCATCGAACTCACCAGCGCCGTCCAGGAACCCACCCACCCGGGCGAAGGCCGCGCCCGCAGCACCAGGATCGGCGCCGTCCAAGCGCTCCACATCCCAGCCCCGGTTCGTCGGGAACTCCGAGATCGCGTCGGTCCCTGCGACGATCAACTGCCAGAAACCCTCGGGGTCCTCGACCCCGCCGGGGTACCGGCAGCCCATTCCGACGATCACCACCGGTTCCTGCATCCGCGCAACAGCGGCAGGCGTTTCCCGCAGAACCTCTCGCTCGCCGGTCAGCTGCGACCGCAGGTAGGCCACCAGCGCTGTCGGTGTCGGATGGTCGAACAGGACAGTGGAGGGCAACTGCAGTGCAGTGGCGGACTTCAACCGGTTGCGGAGGTCGACCGCGCTGTAGGAGTCGAAGCCCTGCTCGCGGAAGCTCCGGTCGGCGTCGACGTCCTGCGGCCCGTCGTGACCGAGTACCTCGGCGGCAAGGGTCAGGACCAGACGGGCGAGCTGACGTTCGCCGTCCGCCCCCGACGAGCCGATGGCCAGGGCGCCTTCGTGCTGATCGGGCGTCACCTCATGACGTGATCCGCTCAGGATGGTGGAGCGCAGCTCATCCGTGAGGTCCGCGATGACGACGGATGCGTGGTCGTGTCCCACGGTCCAGGCAAGTACGTCGGCCAGATCGTCCGGATCGGTGTGACGCAGGCCGTCGACGGCTCGGGTGCCGGCACCGTGCCAGGCGATGAAGGTGGCCACGCGGCCGGCTGCCCGGCGCAGGCTCACCAGGGCATCGGCGAAGGCACCGTAGGCACGCTTGTCCGCGTCCTGCTCGATCCCGAGATGGGCGCCGGCATGGGAGATCACGACGAACGCCGACAGCTCGCGGTCGACCGTCTGGTCGTGCAGGTGGAGCAGCGCCTCGATGGACCGTGCCCCGGCCTGGTCGTCCGGCAGGCAGACGACCGCGCCGGCGTCCGGCGGCAGGTCCGTTCCCCGGACGACCTCGGCGCCCGCGGCGGTCAGCCATCGGGTGAGTACCGCGCCGAGCGGGCCGCTGTCGTCACCGGCCAGCAGAACCTTGCCCTTCGGCTGCCACGGCGGCCGCGACGTGTCGGCGTCGACGGGTGCGACGCGCACCTTCCTGGCGAACACTCCCGCCGTGCGCAGTGCCAGCCGATCCTCGCTGTACTGGCCGCCGAGCACGGCACGCAGCAGGCCTCGGGTGGTGGCGTCCCAGGTTCGGGGCAGGTCAAGACATCCGCCGCGGCCGCCCGCCATCGACGGCCGGTCCCAGATCACGGACTGCCGCGGGTCGCCGGGCCGGTCGGCCGGCTCGGCGGGTACTGCCTCGACCGTGGCGTTCCACACCGGGACGCCGTCGGCGACCGGCTCTCCCGGGGGCAGGAAGGAGACCACGCCGACGGCCTCGGGGTAACGCTCAGCCATCAAGGCACCGACCTGCGACGGGTCGGCCTCAAGACGGTGGACCACGCCGCCACCGGCGGACAACGCCTCCAGCACCTCGGCGGCAACCCCCTCATCAGGGAACCCCGGGGGGACGAGGACCAGCCAGCTGCCACTGACCGCCGGCCGCATGTCCGCGGTCACCGGTTCCCACGCCACGCGGTACAGCTGCGAGTCGAACTTCGCACGAACGCGCTGACATTGTCGCAGACCGGAGAGCGCCTGCAGCAGCGATTCGACCACCGATCGCTCGGCGGTCGGGCCGAGTACCCCGGCGAGCGCCTCGGCGTCGTTGCTCTCGATCGCCCGCCAGAACGCACCATCGGTCAAGTCGCCGTCGTGATCGACGGCGGCCACCGCCTCGGGCCAGTAACGCTCCCGCTGGAACGGATACGTCGGCAGCGCGACCTTGCTGGCGCCAGCAGCCGTTACTGCGGCCCAGTCGACCTCGACACCAGATGTGTAGAGGCCGGCGAGCGCGCGTAGTGCGGTCTCGGGTTCGTCCTGGCCCTCGCGCAGCGCCGGGACCCATATCGCGGTGCCTTCATCGTCCATCGCCGAGAGCGCACCGTCCGGGCCCAGTTCGGCGAAGACCTCGACACCCTGGGCCCGTATCGCCTGCACCACATCGTGGTGGCGGACCGTCTCCCGCACATGCGACACCCAATACGCCGGATCCGTCACATCCGCACCCGGTGTCCCCAACACCATAGCGATCTGCGGCTCGCGACAGATCACCCCCTCCAAAACCGCCGCGAACTCCTCCAACATCGGATCCATCAACGGCGAATGGAACGCATGACTCACCCGCAGCC
>NZ_JBHYVB010000434.1:0-2977 GCF_042750115.1 Streptomyces sp. NPDC059455 | reverse complement strand
GAGAACACCGTCAAACAGCACCTGAAGCGGATCTTCGCCAAGACCGATGTCAGCAGCCGGGCCGAACTCGTGCAGTTGATGTGGTCAGCCGGTACCTAGAGAGCATCTGATCGGCGTTCACACCTGCGAGATCTCTGCGGCAGAGCGTCGTAGTCCGGTGCCAGGCGGCGGTGCTGCATCAGCCATCCGGTTGGGTCGGCCGCGCGGTGAGGTGCCCGCCGGGGCAGGTCCTGTTCCGCGCGGCCTTCCGCCGAACCGGACATGACGGTTTCCCGGTCATCCGGCTCTCCAGTGACTACTGCGTGTCTGCTTTGGCAGGCCGTTTTGAGATGATGCGATCATGGCAGGTGTCGCAGGCCACGACGGTTTTGCGACACCGATGCAACATGACGCGCGCCCAGTCGGAGGGCTGCCATCCGGCATGCGCGAGCTCGGCGAGAGCGCGGAAATGGTGAACTTGCACGGTGCCTTTGCTTCCGCAGAGGTGATCATCCGCGTAGCGTATGTAGCGCAGCCTGCGGTGTGCTGGATCGTTGGGATCCGCGCTCGGCAGGCTGACCATCCGCTGACGCAACACACGGGCCCGCACCCGGTCACCGCGCCGGCGGGCTTTCGCCAGCAGATTCCGCAACTCCAGGTAGGCCGGGTTTCTGGCCCGGCGATCTCCCCGGGTGTACTCCGGAATCAGAACTGTCTCGACGAACTCATCCAGCTTGTGCAGGTAGATGTTGGACAGGATCGGGGAGGCCACTCCGCCCTGCGGCGCTCCGGAGAGTGTGGCGCCCCACCTCCAATCCTCCAGGTATCCGGCTGTCAGCATGTTGCGCATCAGCCGCAGAAACCGCTGATCATGAGCGCTTTCCAACCTGCCGGGCTGGTTGGGCAGTTGGGCTGACAGGCAGGTGACGTCCCTGGTAGATGGGTTTTCGACCAAGAAATCCGTCTCCACCAGAGGCTTCGTGTGCTTGTTTACCCGTCCGGGCTGGACCTGTCCAGCTCTGCCCTGCGCTTCCTGGCCGCGCGCCTTCGCCGACACCGCCGGGACATTGGCAGCCGATGGCGGCGCCTGAGCGTGGGCCGACAGGCCCTGCTCGTCCTGGCGCATCTGTGCAACGGTCATCCGTACCGCCAGCTCGCGGCCGGGTTCGGTGTCGGCACCACCACCTACCGTTACATCACCGAGGCGGTGCAGATCCTGGCCGCCCTCGCTCCCACGCTCGCCGAGGCTGCCCAGACGGCGTCGAAGAAGGCATTCGTCCTGCTCGACGGGACGCTGCTGCCGATCGACCGCATCGCCGCCGACCGGCCCTTCTACTCGGGCAAGCACAAGAAGCACGGGCATGAACGTGCAGGTCATCGCCGACCCGAAGGGACGTCTGTTGTGGGTCTCATCGGCTTTGCCCGATGCCGTTCACGACGTCCGTGCGGCCCGCGAGCACGGCATCATCGACGCCCTTGCCGGGGTCGGCGTCGCCTGCTGGGCCGACAAGGGCTACCAGGGCGCACGCGGCACGGTCCGGGTCCCCTGCCGCGGCCGATCGACCACCCGGATTACCGGCCTTGTCCGGGCCATCCTCTGCCTGCATCTGGTCAGCTCGGACTGAGGATGGAAAAGGCTCAGTTGCCCTCTAAGAGGGTTTTTATGCAGGTCAGGCCCTGTATGTGGCTCTCGTCCCCGCCCCGCTCTAAAGGCTTTCATCCCATAGGCAGTGAATGACCTCCTCCAGGGCGAAGGCTCGGCCGTCCGTCTCGTTCGGTTCGATACCTGGGAGTCCGTCTAGTTTGAAGATGCCACGGAATCGCCTGGTGGGCAGCGGAACCGAGCTCTCCGGCTCGCTCGTGATCATGCTACGCCGTGAGCGAGCGCAAGTCGTACCCCAGCGACCTGTCCGACGCCCGATGGGCCCTGATCGAGCCGACGTTGACGGCCTGGAAAAGGGCCCGGCTCGACCGCAGGCCGACCGGGCAGCCAGCCAAGGTCGATTTACGCAACGTCTTCAACGCGATCCTCTACGTGAACCGCACCGGGATCCCCTGGCGCTACCTCCCGCACGGCTACCCGCACTGGAACACCGTTTACGCCTACTTCGCCCGCTGACTGGAGGAAGGTGTATTCGACCAGCTCAACAGCCTGCTGTCCCTCCCCTCGTAGCGTGGAGTCCGTGAATGCAGGGGAAGTTGAGGCCGAAGAGCTCGGTGTCCACTCCGGGACGCTGCACAGCTGGGTGTCGCGGTGGCGGCGCAACGGTTCGGCCTCCTCCGACCGGCCCGCGCCCGCTGTCTCTGCGAGGCCGAGCAGGAGATTCCGCACACCCTGACGTGCCGTGCGCTGGGTGTGAGCGAGTCCTGGTTCTACAAGTGGCGCAACCAGCCCGTCACCGCTCGCGAGGTGCGGCGCGGGAAGCTGGCCGACGCGATCCGGCAGATCTTCGATGAGTCGGGCGGCACGTATGGTTCCCCGAAGGTCTGGATCACGCTGGTGCGCCAGGGCTGGAGGGTGTCGGTGAACACCGTCGCCAAGCTCATGACCGAGCTCGGCTTGGCCGGACGCAAGATCCGAAGGTGCCGGGGGCTGACCCGGCCGGGCAGACGGCCCGCGTGGCTGGCATCGCCTGCGAGGCCGTAAACGTCGTAGGGGATCGCGGCCTCGCCCTTGAGGCCGGTAAAGAAGCTGTGGTCCTCGACCTCGACGGGCTCGCCCTTTGGCCGCCATTCACGTCCGGCGCAGCGGAGAACCCAATGTACTCGTCCGGGTGATTCGGGTCACGTGGCGATCGACCTAGGTTCTACCTCACTCGGCTAGGGGCGTGGCCTCGGCCTCAGTGAAGGGAAGGCGAACCAATGCACGTCATCTCCCGCATTTTCTCTGCGTCGTTGGCTGTCGTGTCGGCAATAGCGCTCTCGGCCTGCGCGCGGGGGGGGCCCCGGGGGCCCCCCCCCCCGCGGCCCCGCGCCCACCCCCACCAAATTGTTGGGG
>NZ_JBHYVB010000433.1:0-3079 GCF_042750115.1 Streptomyces sp. NPDC059455 | reverse complement strand
TCTCTCTTCTCTGTCTGCAACGAGCGTCACCGTGAGCGTTCTGCGTCGTTGATGCATTGCTATCAACGGGAGTTCTTCAACGAGACGGAACGACATCAGTGGCACACAGCTTGGCGGTCCGGCCCGCGAACGGGCAGCGGACGTGGACCGTGATCGACGAGAAGTACCGGACCGTCGCGCCGGTCGAGGACTGGCTGGAGGCCCATCGGCAACTTTGGTCACCGAACACGGTCCGCGGATATGCGACCTCGCTGGCCCAGTGGTGGACGTTCCTCGAACAACGTAACGAGACCGGGAGGTGGGGCGACCTCGGGGTCCCGGCGGTCGCGGGGTTTCTGTCCTGGTTGCGCAACGGCCGCACCGTCGAGCACACCCTGGTCGAGCCCGAACAGGCCCCGGAGGACGGGACGTTGGAGGCGCGACTGGCCGCGCTCATCTCCTTCTACCGCTGGCAGGAGGCGGTCTTCTCGGTGCCGGTCGCGGGCCGGCTCATGCGCGGGACACCGCGCCGGGCCCCGGCCCGGGGCCTGCTCGCGCACCTGGAAGCCCGCACTGCTCCGGCGCCGTCCTCTCTGGTCAGGGTCCGGCGACAGCGGCATCGTGGGCGCCCGCCGCTGCTTCTGCCGAGCGAGATTCAGGGCATCCTGGACGGCTGCGCGATGCCGGACGCCACGGTCGGCGAGTGGGCGGGCAACCTGCGCGACCGGCTGCTGTTCGCCCTGCTCGCGGAGACCGGAATGCGTCTGGGCGAGGCCCTCGGCCTGCGGATCAGCGACTTCGTCATGGGTCGCGGCTCCACTCCCTATGCCGAGATCGTGCCGCGCGAAAGCAACACGAACGGGGCCAGGGTGAAGATGATGCGCCCCCGACGGGTCTGTGTCGGCTGCGACCTGGAGCGACTCTTCGCCGACTACCTCAGCCAACTCGCCTGCCGGGCTGCCGAGTTCGGTATCGAGATCGATGCCGGATCGCCGTTGCTGGTGAACCTGGAGAGGCCGCCGCTGCTGGCCGCCCTGCGCGAGGGCACGGTCCGGGACAAGGTGTCCTCCCTGCGCAAGAAGCGCATCGGCCCGGCCTCCTGGACGCCGCACTGGTTCCGGCACAGCCACGCGACCGCGCTGCTGCTGGCCGGGACGCCGGAGTGGGTGGTCTCCCGGCGACTCGGTCACGCACACGTGCAGACCACGCTCGACCTCTATGGCTGGGTCCGCGAGGACGAGGCCCTTCGGGCCGCGGCGAACTGGAAGTCGTACATCTCTGCCTGGCAGGTCGACGATGGTCGGTGAACAGCGTCATCTGCACGCGGCCGACGACGAGGATCCGTTCTGGCGGCTCTGGCGGGAGCTGCCCGAGCCCTGGAAGGGACCGGTGATCGGCGACGGCATCGACGACTGGGAGAAGATCACCGAGAACGGCGACCGGCGCATCGACCTGACCGGTCTGCCCGATCTGATCGCCGCCGAGCTGGCCTGGATGGCGCACTGGCAGGCGATGGACGGGACCCGCTCGTCGGTGCTGGGCACCAACCAGTTCGCGAACATCCTGCGCCGCGCGATCCGCGACGACCATCCCTTTCCGACGTCGATCCGAGCCATGGACTGGGAAACGGCGGCCGCCTTGCAGCGGTGGTTCTATGCCACCCGCTGGGGCCGGCTCATTCCCCGCGGCAGCGTCGCCCGGCTGCGGGTGATCTTCCGCTTCAGCCGCCTCGCCCTGCTCGCCCGCTGTTCGGACGGGCCCTGGTGGACTCTGGACGAGTGGCAGCCGCGATGCGACCCGCGCATCCCGCTGGCCGAGCACGAGCCCCAGGCTCACTACGGCTGTTCACCTTCGCAGATCACGCACCCATGGCTGCGGGAGGCGGTCAAGTGGTGGCTCGGCACCCAGATGGAAGCGGGCGTCCTGCGCTGGACGACTGTGAGTCAGGACAGGATGCAGGACATCTTGCGCTTCGACCGCTGGCTGAACACCTTCCCTGACCCCGTGGATGTCCTGGGAGATCCCGCTCACGCGGTCCAACTCGCCGCCGCCTTCCGGCGCTGGGCCTCCGATCCCGCCAATCGGATTCAGCGCGAAAGCGACCAGCGGTTCGCTCATAAGCCCGTCCACCCGCGCCAGGTCAACGACGACCTACGGGCCGTCGCCGAGCTGTTCGCGTTCGTCGCCGCCAACCCCTCCGAGGCCCGCCAGGTCCTCGGACCACACCCGTGGTCCCCGGTCACGGACGCGCATGCGGCCGGCTGGTTCCGCCAGGTCTCCCGCATCCCTCACCAGCGTGAACTCAACGACGAGCACTACGTCGACGACCACGCCCTCGCGCAGATCCCCGCCGCCCTGCCGCTGCTCGGGCTCGCCCGCGACGAGCAGATGCTTCTCACCCGCGGCGACGGACAGCAGGTCACCTCCCGCGGCTTTGACGACCCGCAGGCCATGCGCATGATTTTGCTGCAGGTCCTGTCCGGACGACGGGCCAGCGAGATCCGCACCTGCCTCTTCGACTGCCTCTCCCCGGTCCCCGACCGGGCCGTCGACGCCGCCGAGGACGAACAGATCGCCCGCTTCCACTACGCGCAGAGCAAGATCGATATCGCGCCGGACAACATCCTCGTCGACGCCGAAGTCGTCGCGGTCATCGAGGAACAACGGCAGTGGGTCCGTGACCGCTTTCCCGGCATCGTCCCGCGCCACCTGTTCCTGCAGCGGACCGGCAATCGCCAAGGCGACAAGCCCTACCCATCCGGGACCTACAACTGGATGCTCCGCGAGTTCAGCAAGATCGTGAAGATCACCGGCAGCAAGGGCAGGCCCGTCGGGCTGAGCCACACCCACCGCTTCCGTCACACCAAGATGACACGGCTCGCCGAACTCGGTCTGCCCGTCCATGTGTTGATGCGTTATGCCGGGCATGCAACCCCGTCGATGGCGATGCACTACGTCGCCGCCCGCCAGGAACACGCCGAGCAGGCATTCCTGGCCACCGCGAAACTGAGGGCGGACGGCACCCACGTCACCTTCTCCCATGACGACCACGACAGCCTCCACCTGTTCAACCGGGCCGACCGGTTCCTGCCTCACGGCT
>NZ_JBHYVB010000432.1:0-3271 GCF_042750115.1 Streptomyces sp. NPDC059455 | reverse complement strand
GCGGACCGCTCCCCGCCCCGCCCCTTCCCGACACCTGACGATATGCGGCTCCGCCGCGTGGGGGGCTCCGCCCCAGACCCCGGGGTCCAGGGGCGGAGACTTGCCACGTGGCGGAGTCGTATGTCGACGCTGGGGGAAGGAGTGAAGCCCGGTCCGGGGTCTGGGGCGAAGCCCCTGCCATGCGGCGGAGTCGTATCTCGATGCTTTCCCCGCCCCGCCCCTTCCCGATACCAAGGGCTCCGCCCCTGGACCCCAGGGGTTTGGGGCGGAGCTTGCTCACCCGTGGGGGCCGAGGTGGTCGAGCCTGGATTTCCGGGGTCCAGGGGCGGAGCCCTGCTACGTGGCGGAGTCGTATGTCGATGCTGCGGGGAGAGGGGCGGCCCGCCGCGGGCGGCACGCTTCGTCGGACGGCCTAGCCGCCGTTGTTCAGCAGGGCCCAGGCCAGCCCGCCCAGCGCCAGTACGGCCAGCAGCGTCCCGGCCACCAACGCCGCCACCGCGGCCCGCTGCCGCCGGGGTGGCGGTGGCTCATCGGCGGGTCCCGTCGGGCCGTCCGGGGCCGGGGGATACGTGGGCGTCGCACCGGGCTCCGGTAACCGGCCCAACCGGCCCAGGGGCTCCGTCTCCGCCGTGGCGGCAGGGCCGAAGGCGTCCGAGGACGACACCGAGCCGCCCGCCGGTGTGCCTCCCGCGGCCACCAGCCGCAGCAGCCGCTCCGCCTCCGCAGCCGCAAGCCGCCGCCGCGGATCCTTGTCCAGCAGTCCCTCCAGTACGGAGGTGAGCGGTCCGGCCCGGCGGGGCTCGGGCAGCGACTCGTCCACCACGGCGCGCAGCGTGCTCAGCGGGGTGTCCTGGCGGAACGGCGAGAAGCCCTCCACCGCCGCGTACAGCAGCACGCCCAGCGACCACAGATCCGACTCCGGGCCCGGCGACCGCCCCAGGGCGCGCTCCGGGGCGAGGAACTCCGGGGAGCCCACCAGCTCCCCGGTCAGCGTCAGCGCCGCATCGCCCTCCACCACCGCGATCCCGAAGTCGGTGAGCACCACCCGGCCGTCGTTGGCCATCAGCACATTGCCCGGTTTGACGTCCCGGTGCAGCACGCCCACCGCATGCGCGGCCCGCAGCGCGGCCAGCACCTCCGCGCCGACGCGCGCGGCCCGCGCGGGCGGCAGCGGCCCCTCGGCGTCGAGCACATCGGCCAGTGACAGCCCGCGCACCAGCTCCATCACGATCCACGGGCGGCCCTCCATGGCCACGTCGTAAACGGTGACCACATTGCGGTGCGACACCCGCGCCGCCGCCCGGCCCTCGCGCTCCATCCGCGCGTACAGCCGGCCGATGTCGCGGTCCCCGAGCCCGGCCGGGGCGCGCACCTCCTTGATGGCGACCTCGCGGCCCAGCGCCTCGTCGTACGCGCGCCACACCACGCCCATGCCGCCCCGGCCCAACTCGCCCAGCAGGCGGTAACGGCCGCCGCCCACCCGCTCGCCCTGCCGCCCGACACCCTCTTCGCTCATGGCCGAGCCCCTCCCCCTCAACCGAGCAATTCGGGCTGAATGTACCTCAACCGAGCGTGGTTGCCGCCCCCCTCAGCACCAATCCGCACCCCAGCGCGAGGACGATGGCGGCGGTTCCGACGGGTGAGGCGCGGCGCACCGCCCCCAGCAGCCGGTCGATCCGGCCCCCGGACCCCTTGCGCGCCGCCAGCCGTTCCGTGGCCCGCACGCCCAGGCGCACCGCGGTGAACCCCGCCAGTGTGAGCGTCAGCGCCAGCCCGAGCCCGTACGCCACCACCAGGACGAAGCCGAACCACGCCTGGCCCAGCGCGGCCGCGCCGACGAGCACGATGACGGCGGAGGGGCTGGGCACCATGCCCCCGGCGAAGCCGAGCAGCAGCGTGCCGCGCAGGGTGGGGCGCACCTCGTGGGTGTGGGTGTGACCGTCGCCGTGGTCGTGGGTGTGCGTATCCGCGTGGTCGTGGGCGTGGTCGTGGCCGTGTGCATGCGCATGGCCGTGGTCGTGGCTGTGGTGGTGGGCGTGCATGTGTCGACGGCGGCGCAGCGCCTTGCGGAGCAGCCCCGCCCCGGCCACCGCCACCAGCACACCGCTCGCGATGCCCAGCCACGAGATCACCGAGGGGGCGGCCGCCGAACCCGCCGTGACCAGCAGCCCCAACGCGAACACCCCCAAGGTGTGGGTGACCGTCACCGACGCGCCGAGCGCCAGTACGTCGCGCAGCGCGCTGCGCCCGCCCGCCGCGGCGGCCGCCGCCATCATCGTCTTGCCGTGGCCGGGGGCCAGGGCGTGCATCGCGCCCAGCAGAACGGCCGTGGCGAAGGCCGTAAGGGCGAAGCCGAAGGTGATGTCATGGCGCGCCACCATCGAGGTGAGCGCCTGTGTCCACCGGTCCACCCCGCGCGGCAGCACCGACGAGCCCACCGCGTCCTCCCGGTCGGACTCCGCCGCGCTCGTGAGCGCGGGGCCGCCCGCCTTGACCTTGAGCGCGGCCGACCGCTGATCGGACGGCGAGGAGAGCTGCCCCGCCGGGTAGCGGACCAGCCGGTGGGAGGCGGAGGTCTTGGGGACGTTGGCATCGGTGAGCGTCATACGGTCGCCCTGTGCCGTCACCTCCCGCCAGCCGGGGCCCGTACCGATGTCGCGCGGGCGATAGGCGACCGTCGCCCGCTCGCCGTCGCCCAGCGCGGCCGTGAGACGGCACTCCACCCGCAGCGTCGGCAGCCCGGCCTGGCCGGGGCGCGTACGGGCCTGCGCGCGCCCGGCGCGTACGGGCACCTCGCGCCCGTCGACCGTCAGCCGCGCCCCCTCCGCCGCGCTCGCGCACCGCCGCGCCGCCCACGCGCCCAACTCCCGCCCGGACAGCGCGTCGTCGCCGTCGCGGTCGATCTCCGGCTTCGCCTGGGCGGCGGGGATCTCGGCGAGGTCCTCGACATGGTCGACCCGCAGCGTCCCGGGGGTGACCACGAGCCCGTCGTAACGGTTGACGGTGAAGTTCCCGAGCGGATGCGCCTCGGCACTCCCGGCAGGCAACACCACCATCGCCACGGCCCCCACCAGCACCCCAAAGGCCGCCATCCGCCTACGGATGCGCCGCCCGGGGCTCTGGGTTTCGCTGGCGGGCGTTCGGCGGCGGGGAGCCCGGGGCTGGTCCCCGGTTGGGGGCAGGGCCGCGAGCCGCCAATGGGCGCGCTGCCCGGGGTTCTGGTGTTCTACTGAGCGGCTTGGGGGGGGGAGCCCCTGTGGGGGGGGTGGGT
>NZ_JBHYVB010000431.1:0-3280 GCF_042750115.1 Streptomyces sp. NPDC059455 | reverse complement strand
GGGGCGCGGGCGTCGGCGGGGGGGGGGGGGCGGGGGGGGGGGGCCGGGGGGCGGGGGCCGGGGGCGGGGGCCGGGGGCCGGGGCCGCGGGAGTCCACGGGCCGTGAGCGGTTCGTGTTCGATGATCGTTCATGCTCACGCCATGTAGATGATCCATCGTCAGGGCGGTGTGCCGGTCCGCCGACCGGCCCCGCAGCCGACGAAGGGTACTCACGATGGTCCCGTCCCATGCCGCTCCCCCGCGCCGTACCCGCCGGGTCCTCCCCGCCGCCGCGCTGGCGCTCGTGGCCGGAGCCGTGACGCTGTCCGCGCTCCCGGGCTCCGCGGTGGCCGGGAGCACGGGCTACGGCACGCCGACCATCAAGCTCACCGCCGCGTACCTGTCCGGCGCCGTCGGCGCCACCGGCGACCCGACGGCGACCGTGAAGGTCGGCCAGAGCGGCGCCGAAGCGGGCGCGCTCACCGTGTCCGCCACCGCCACCACCCGCGGCTCGGTCGCCCAGGCCGGGGACGTCACGGTGACCGGCACCGGCGCCACCCGCGAAGTGGCCGTACGGGCACGCGGCAAGGGCTACACCGACCTCACCCTCAAGGTGACCGGCCTCGGTGGCAAGAGCGCCACCACCACCCTGCACTACGCGGCCTCCGGCGCCGTGCGGAACGCCGCCGACACCCGCTACCTGACCGGCTCCAGCGACTCCTCCGCCGCCGTGGACGTCGGCGGCGGCTACATGGTCGTCGCCGACGACGAGTCCAACGTCCTGCGCCTGTACCGGCGCGACGCGTCCGGCGCGCCGGTGCGCACCTGGGACGTCGGCTCCGACCTGAACGTCGACAAGGAGATCGACATCGAGGGCGGGGCCCGCGTCGGCGACACCATCTACTGGACCGGCTCGCTGGGCAACGACAAGGACGGTGAGCCGAAGGAGGACCGCTTCACCCTCTTCACCACCACCGTCTCCGGTTCGGGCGCCGACACCGACCTCGAGGTCGACGGCTCGTACCAGGGCCTGCGCGACGACCTGGTGGACTGGGACAAGGCCAACGGCGACCGGCTCGGCTTCGCCAAGGGCACCGCGGACGGCCAGGTGCCCAAGCAGATCGACGGATTCAACGTCGAGGGCCTGGAGTTCGCGCCCGGCTCGGGATCCACCGCGTACATCGGCTTCCGGGCGCCGCTGGTGCCGCCCGCCGACGGCGGCAAGGCGCTGCTGGTCCCGGTCACCAACGCCGACGAACTGGCCCGGTCCGTGGGCGACAAGGACACCCACGCCACCTTCGGCGACCCGATCACCCTCGACCTCGGTGGCCTGAGCGTCCGCGACATCCGCCGCAACGACAAGGGCCAGTACCTGATCGTGGCCGGTTCCTGGGCGGCCGAGGACAACAGCGCCCCGTACGCGCTCTACTCCTGGGACGGCGTCGCCGGACACCAGCCGGTCAAGCGGCTCGACCTGCCGACGGCCGACCCGGGCGGCTGGGAGATCGTGGTGGACGTGCCCGACCTCGCGGCGCCCGGCGCCCGCGCCCAGGTCATCACCGACGGGGGCTCGGCCGACCTGTACGGGGACGGCACCGAGGCCAAGGACCTGGAGCACGAGGAGTGGAAGAAGTCCCGGTCGGTCAGCTTCCCTCTGAACCCCTGAACCCCTGAACCCCTCAGCCGATGGGTCCGGCGGGAGCCCGGACACGGTTTCCGACGGCTGGTCAGCAGCCGATACGGGAGGTGCCGACGGCCACGTCGTCGTACCAGAGGGTGTCGTCGCCCTCGCCGTAACTCTCCCAGCCCAGCCGCAGATCGGCCGGGGCGGGCCGCCACCCGCCCCGGTTCAGCCACTGCTGGTCGACGTCCTGGGTCGGGGTGCCGTCGACCACCAGGCCGGTGACGAGCCCGCCGTTCACCCAGGTGTCCAGACGGCCCGCGGTGCGGTCGAGCCGGAACTCCAGACAGGTCCAGGTGTTGACGGGCAGCGGGGTACTGAGCGCGACGCCCGCCGGGCTCTGGGCGGGGAGGGTGGCGTCGTCCGACTCGCGGTTCCACTGGAGCGCCTTGTTCTGGCCGCCCATGCGGAGGTCCTTGCCGTTGTCGTTGGTGTCGCGCAGGGCGGCGAACGTGACGTGCTGGGCGGGCAGCGCGGTGGTGTGGCGGATCCAGAAGCGGGTGTAGAGGTCGCCGCCGGACGGCAGGCCGGACAGCGAGGTGCCGGCGAAGGCGTGGTTGCAGTACCCCGCCTTGCCGGTGATCCGCACCGACTTGGTGCCGCCGTGCGCCATCGTGGTGTCCACGGTGGCGGTGCCGGTGCCCGAGCAGTTGGCGACGGCCGTGGTCCAGCGGCCCGCGGGGGTGGTCCCGGTCTGGGACTCGAAGTCCTCGCAGAAGCCGTTGGCGGCACAGGCAGCCGGTTGCGCCGAGGCCCGTGGCGCGGCCGGGGCGGCCAGCGCCACCGCCACGGCCACCGCGGCGACGGCCAGGGCGCGGTGTGGTGTGGGGGTCATGGGAGATCCTTCGGCTGGTCGGGAGGATCGGGAGCGCCTGGAGCTTGGGAGCGCTCCCACGCATCCCTCGCACTGTAGCCCGTACATGACAAACCCGGAAGGCCGGACGTCCGCGCGACCGGTGCGCGAGCCGCTTGACCTCGTCGGTCACCAAAAGGTTCCCCGGTCACCGAAAAGTGCGCTCTTCCACGTCAGAGGCCACTCTCTTACGGTTTCCGAGTAACCACCAGAGAGCGCGGACTCTTGGATTCCGTGGCAGCGAGCCCGTGGGCTCCCCTGACGAGAAGGCAGGCAAGCATGGCCATCACCCTGGTAAACCCCAGCGGACTGCCGGAGATCGACGTGTACCGACAGGTGTCGATCGCGACCGGGTCGAGGCTGATCCACATCGCCGGGCAGGTGGCCTGGGACGCCGATGGGGTCACGGTCGGCGAAGGCGATCTCGCCGCTCAGGTCGAGCGGTGCTACCTCAACATCGCCACCGCCCTGGCCGAGGTCGGTGGGTCCTTCGACGATGTGGCGAAGCTGACCGTCTACGTCGTCGACTGGACTCCCGACAAGATGCCCCGGTTCCTGGAGGGGGCCGCTCGGGCGGCGGCGAAGCTGGGGGTCACCCCGGTCCCGCCGGGCACACTGCTGGGCGTCGCGGCGCTGGACGTGCCCGAGCATCTGGTTGAGATCGAGGCCACCGCGGTCCTCGACTGAGCGTGGCCGCGGGGGGGGGGGGGCGGGCGCGGGGGGCCCCGCCCGCCGCCAGGGGGGGGGGCGCGGGGGGGGGGGGCGCC
>NZ_JBHYVB010000430.1:0-3292 GCF_042750115.1 Streptomyces sp. NPDC059455 | reverse complement strand
GGGCCGGGGCGCCACCGGCCCCGCGTCACCGCCGCGGGTGTGCCGCGCCGCGGGAGGGGCCGTCGGCTACGACTTGGACGCCCGGAAGTTCCGGAACAGCAGATAGGTGTCGAGGATGTCCGACGAGGCGCTTTCGACCGAGCGGTAGATGCCCCACTTGGGCCGCTGGTAGTCGTCCTGGTCGGGCATCTTCACATTGGACATGCTGCCCTGGACCGCCACCGGGGCGCCGGACCCGGTGCCGTTGCGCACCACGCAGGCCGCCTTGCCGCTCGAGCCGACGGTGAACGTCCACTCGATGGTGATCCACTTGTTGCGCAGCGGCGCGAGGTTCGTCGAGGCGATGTCCGGTGAGCCGGAGTTGGCGTACGCACGGGCCCGCAGCAGCTCCGTGCTGCCGCTGCGGCCCAGGTCCAGGGTGATGTACGGACCGCCGTTGTCCACCGGGGTCTTGGTCTGGAAGATATGGGTGAACTTGCTGGTGCCGTGCAGCGAGGTGGGCATGAACATCTCGTAGCTGAGACTCCACGTCTCACCGTCGCGCATCTTCACGGCGGAGCCGTCCTGCACCATGCCCTTGGACTCGGTGCGCTGGCGGTCGCCGCCCCCGGTGGTGTCCCGGTCGTCCTTCCAGATGTTGAAGCGGTAGTGGTCACCGCCCTCGACGATCACGTACTTCCGGTCGGGGTGAGCGCCGCCGCGGTCGGCCTCGATGCCCTCGAACGCCTTGAGCCCGTCGCTGGACGGGTCAGGATGCCAGAGCAACTGCGCGGCCGCGGCGCGCGAGGCGGCGGAGGCCAGGGTGGCGCCCGAGGTCAGCTGCCCGAGGGCGATCGGTGTTCCGACGGCCGCGGCGGCCATCGAACCGAGGACCCGGCGGCGGCTCAACGGGTGGGGAGCGGGGGGTTCTGCCATGGTCGTTGACTTCCTTCCTGATCCGGTAAAGGAGTGGCGTGCTCATGGCGCACCACGCACCTTGGACCGGACCAAATGGACCGTCAAGGCTCACGGACGGTTCTTTACCTGAGAATGGTTCATGTAGATGGACAGCCCTGCTGTCTTCTGGTGCCTGTGAGGGTTTCTCCGTCCCTCATCTTGAGCGATTGTTCGTTCTTATGAACTCGTAGACACTGTCTACGAAAGCCTGGTAGACAGTGTCTATGGCTGAGCGTGAGCAGGACACGGGTCTCCGGTCCCGGTTGGTGGACGTCGGAGTGGAGCTGGTGGACGAGGAGGGCGTCGGTGCCCTCTCGCTGCGGGAGATCGCCCGCCGGGCCGGGGTGTCCCACGGCGCCCCGCGGCGGTATTTCCCGACACATCTGTCCCTGCTGTCCGCCATCGCGCGCCGCGGCTTCGAGAGCCTGGCCGCCCAGGCCGGTGCGGCGATCGCCGCCCATGAGAGCGATCCCCGCGCGCAGTTGACGGCGCTGGCGCGGACCTGGCTCGACTTCGCGCTGACCAACCGCGGCATGTTCGAGCTGATGTTCCGTCACGATCTCCTGGAGAGCGACCACTTGGGCCTGCGGGAGACGAGCCTGCCGCTCTTCGCCACCCTCGTCGACCTGGTGGCCGGGGCGCGGCCGGACTCCGGCGCGGAGCCACGGATCGTCGCGGGCGCGCTGTGGGCGAATCTGCACGGCATCGCCCAGCTGTGGGGCTGGGGCAGCCTTCAGCTCGCGGTGGGAGGCGATGATCCCGAGCCGCTGCTGCGGGCCGCGCTCGACGCCCACCTCGGCCCGGAGGCCCGATGAGCTCCCCGCGCGGACGGCGCCTCACCCTCGTCGCGAGCGTCACCGGAGCCGTGATCGTCGCCCTGGACGGCACTGTGCTGACCGTCGCCCAGCCCCGGCTGCAACGGGACCTCCATGCCACGTTCGCCCAGGTCCAGTGGACCAGTACCGGGTATCTGATCGCCGTGGCGAGTCTGCTGGTGTTCGCGGGCCGCCTCGGCGACCGCTACGGCCATCGGCGCGTCTTCGCCCTCGGGATGCTGGGCTTCGGCGCCGCCTCGGCGGGCATCGGGTTCGCGGGCGGCATCGGCTGGGTGATCGGGCTGCGGGTCGCCCAGGGCGTTTTCGGGGCGCTGCTGCAACCCGCCACCCTCGGGATGCTGCGGGCCGCGTACCCGCCCGACCGGCTCGGCCGGCCGGTCGCGGTGCGGACCGGCGCCATCGGGCTGGCGGCCGTGGCCGGTCCGCTGGTCGGCGGGGCGCTGACCACCCACCTGGGGTGGCGGGCGGTGTTCTTCGTCAACGTCGTGCCCGCCCTCGCCATGGGGCTGGCGGCACTCGCCGTCCGGGCCCCGGCGGTGCTCGCTGTCCGCGCCCCGGCGGCGCCCCGTGAGACCGCCCGGCCGCGGCTCGATCTGCCCGGTGCGGGCCTGCTCGCGGTGGCGCTCGCCGGGCTGGTGCACACGCTCGTCGGCATCCCCGAAACCGGCTGGACGGTGGCGACCGCGCTCGGGCTCGGGTGCGCCGTGGCGGCCGGAGGAGTCTTCGTACGGCATGAGCGCCGGACGGAGGATCCGCTGGTGCCGCCGGGTGTGCTGCGGTCGGCCACCGTCGGCCCGGCGCTCGGTGTGCTGGTGGCCGCGTCGGCCGCACTGTTCGGGGCGCTGTTCCTCGGCACGTACTACCTCCAGGACGTGCTCGCGCTGGATCCGTTTGCCAGTGGGCTGCGGGCGCTGCCGCTCGCGGTGATGATGGTGCTGGGCGCGCCGGTGGCGGCGATGCTGACGCGCCGTCAGGGTGCCCGCCGGACGGCGGTGGCGGGGATGGTTCTGGTGGCGGCCGGTGTGCTGCTGATGTCCCGGCTCGGCCGGGGCTCGGGCGCCGAGGCGATCGGTGGCTGCTTCCTCCTGCTGGGCGCGGGTTTCGCCACCGTGATGGTCACCGCGACCACCGTCGTCGTGCGGGACGCGTCCGTGGACACCGCCGGGGTGGCGGGCGGGCTCCAGCAGACCGCCATGAACATCGGGCCCGCGCTGGGGGTCGCCGCCGCCACCACGCTGATGAGCGTGGCCGGGCGGGGCGGCACCGCCGGACGGCCGCCCGGCGACGGGCCGCGCTGGGCGGCCGATGTCTTCCTCTCGGCGATGGGACCGGCGCTGACGGTCCTCGCGGCCGTGGCCGCGGCCGGTGCGCTGTTGGCCACCAGGCTGCCCGGCCGTGCGGCGGCGCGGCGGCCGGAGGATCAGCCGGTGCATCCTCTCCCTGACGAAGCCAGACGCACCCAACCCCACCAACAACCCCGAGGCGGGGGCACAGGGGGCTGGGCGGGGGCGGGGGGGTGT
>NZ_JBHYVB010000429.1:0-3315 GCF_042750115.1 Streptomyces sp. NPDC059455 | reverse complement strand
GGCCGGGTCCTGGGCATGGAAGGTGCCGGGGTTGTCCTGGAGATCGGTCCCGGGGTGGACGGTCTGACCGTCGGCCAGTCGGTGATGGGTCTGGTGTCGGGTTGGGGTCCGGTCGGGGTTGTCGATAGCAGGCTGCTTGCCCCGATCCCGCAGGGTTGGTCGTTCCAGCAGGCCGCAGCGGTGTCGGCAGGGTTCCTGACGGCGTTCTACGGGTTGCGGGATCTGGCCCAGGCCCGCCCGGGCCAGCGGGTGCTCATCCACGCCGGGACCGGTGGCGTGGGCACGGCCGCGGTGCAGCTGGCAAAGATGTGGGGTTTGGAGGTTTTCGCGACTGCCAGTCCGGCCAAGCAGCCCGCGCTGCGGGCCATGGGCGTGGCGGACACCCACATCGCCTCCACTCGTGATCTGGTCTTCTGTGAGCGGTTCCTGGCCGTGACCGGTGGCGAGGGCATGGACGTGGTGGTCAACGCCCTGGCCGGGGAGTTCACGGACGCCTCCCTTCGTTTGTTGCCGCGCGGCGGTCAGTTCGTCGAGATGGGTAAGACCGATATCCGCGATGCGGCGCAGGTTGCCGAGTCCCACCCCGGTGTGGTGTATCAGGCGTTCGACCTGATGGACGCCGGTGTACCGCGGGTTGCGGAGATGCTGTCCGAGCTCGGTGGCATGTTCGACGCGGGCACCCTGGTCCCGCCGCGGGTGACGTGCTTCGAGCTGTCGCAGGCGGTGGCGGCGCTGCGCCATCTCCAGGCCGCCCGCCACATTGGCAAGGTCGTGCTGAACGTCCCCGCTGAGTGGGACCCGCAGGGCACCGTCCTGGTCACGGGTGGCACCGGAACGTTGGGCGGGGAACTGGCCCGGCACCTGGTCGACGTCCGAGGCATGCGGCATCTGCTGCTGATGTCACGGCGCGGTCCGGCGGCGCCGGGAGTGGCTCGTCTGGTGGCGGAGCTGGCGCAGTCGGGGGCGAGTGTGCGGGTGCAGGCCGGCGATGCCGCCGACCGCGACGCCCTGGCGTCTGTGTTGGCGCGGATTCAGGTTGAGCGGCCGTTGACCGCCGTGGTTCATGCCGCCGGTGTGATCGACGACGCGACCGTGGAGTCGTTGACGCCCGAGCGGATGGTGCCGGTGCTGTCGGCGAAGGCGGATGCGGCGTGGAACCTGCATGAGCTGACCGAAGACGCGGGCCTTGCTGGCTTCGTGCTGTACTCCTCGGCTGCGGCGGTCATGGGTAGTGCGGGGCAGGGAAGTTATGCCGCCGCGAACGCGTTCCTGGACGCGCTGGCCGCCTATCGTCGCGACCGGCACCTGGCCGGTCAGTCGCTGGCGTGGGGGCTGTGGGCCCAGACCTCGGAGATGACCGGCCACCTGGAGGGCGCTGGTCTGTCGCGCCTGCGCCGTGGCGGCGTTCAGCCGCTGTCGACGGAGCAGGGCTTGGCGCTGTTCGAGGCTGCTACCGCGCTGGGTGCGTCGTTGGCGGTCCCGGCCCGGCTGGAAGTGACGGGGCTGTCCCGTGGCGGAAGGCCGGTGCCCGCGCTGCTGCGGGGGCTGACCGCTGGTGATGTCCCCACACGCCCGACCGCGGCCATGGCAACGGTTGCGCATGCGGGTGGCCTGGCGGCGCGTCTGGTCGCGCTCGGTCCTACCGATCGTGAGCAGGAGGTTCTGGAGGTCGTCCGGGCCGCTGCTGCCGTGGTTCTGGGGCACAGTCGCCCTGGGGACGTCGATCCCCAGCGGGCGTTCCGGGACATGGGCATCGACTCGCTGACCGGGCTGGAGCTGCGCAACCGGCTCGCGAACGAGACAGGCCTGAGTTTGCCTGCCACCTTGGTCTTCGACCAGCCGACACCGCTGGAGGTTGCCCGGTTCCTGGTGGCCGAGGTGTGCGGGACTGAGCGGGCCGTCGGTGCGGCGGTTGTGCCGGTGGTCCGTGTCGGTACGGATGAGCCGGTGGCGATCGTCGGTATGGGGTGCCGGTACCCCGGCGGGGTCGAGGACCCGGAGGGCTTCTGGCGGTTGGTCGCTGCCGGGACCGACGCGATGTCGGGCTTCCCGGCGGACCGCGGCTGGGACGTGGACGGCCTGTCCGAGTCAGGTGACGAGGGTATTGCTTTCGCCCCGGTGGGCGGCTTCCTTGACGGCGCTGGCGAGTTCGATGCGGAGTTCTTCGGGATCAGTCCGCGTGAGGCGTTGGGGATGGACCCGCAGCAGCGACTGCTGTTGGAGACGTGTTGGGAGGCGCTGGAAGACGCGGGCATCACCCCGGGTTCGCTGCGCGGCTCCGACACGGGTGTCTACGCCGGCATCATCACATCGGGGTACCGGATCAGTGAGCAGGACGGTGCCGGTGGTTTCGGCCTGACCGGGACGACGGCGAGTGTGGCGTCGGGCCGGGTGGCGTACTCGCTGGGGTTGCAGGGTCCGGCCGTCTCGATCGACACAGCTTGCTCGTCGTCTCTGACGGCCATCCACCTTGCAGCGCAGGCGCTCCGCGCGGGTGAGTGCGGGATTGCGCTCGCTGGCGGTGTCACCGTGATGGCCACCCCAGGGACATACACGGAGTTCGCGCGGCAGCGGGGGTTGGCTGCCGATGGGCGGTGTAAGCCGTTCGCTGAGGCTGCTGATGGCACCGGGTGGGGCGAGGGTGTCGGTGTCCTGGTGTTGGAGCGGTTGTCGGATGCGCGTGAGCGTGGGCACCGGGTGTTGGCGGTGGTTGCGGGTAGTGCGGTGAACCAGGACGGTGCGAGTAATGGTCTGTCGGCGCCGAATGGTCCGTCGCAGCAGCGGGTGATTCGGGCGGCGTTGGCGAGCGCGGGGTTGCAGTCGGCTGACGTTGATGTGGTGGAGGCGCACGGTACCGGTACCGCACTGGGTGACCCGATCGAGGCGCAGGCGCTGCTGGCGACCTACGGGCAGGACCGGCCGGAGGGTCGACCGCTGTTGTTGGGGTCGGTGAAGTCGAACATCGGCCACGCCCAGGCGGCGGCGGGTGTCGCGGGCGTGATCAAGATGGTGCAGGCGATGCGGCACGGGATGCTGCCGCAGACGTTGCACGTGGATGCCCCGTCGTCGCATGTGGACTGGTCGGCCGGGGCGGTGGAGCTGCTCAGCACGGCGCGGGAGTGGCCGGCGGGTACTGGTCCGCGGCGTGCGGGTGTGTCGGCGTTCGGGATCAGCGGCACCAACGTTCACCTGATCCTGGAGCAGCCCGCGCAGGACGCCCCTGTATTGGATGTCCCTGTCCTGGATGGGGTGGGGCCGGCCTCGGAGTTGGGGTTGGTGTCTGCGGGTTCGGTGGCGTGGGTGGTGTCGGCGCGG
>NZ_JBHYVB010000428.1:0-3333 GCF_042750115.1 Streptomyces sp. NPDC059455 | reverse complement strand
CGCGGGGGGGGGCGGGGGGGGGGCGCGCGCCCGGGCACCCACGAAATGCGCGCCGGGGGCGGGGGGGCGGCGCCCGACGACACGGTCCGGGCGATGGTCACCGAGCTCGCCGTCGAGCCGCCGCACACCCGCCGCGACCCGGACGAGGTGTACGCGGGGGTGCAGTTGGTGGCCGTCCGGCTGGCCGCGGTGAACCACCGCGTGACCGAGGTCCGGGGCGCCCTCCAGCGCCTGGGGCAGCACGCCGACCCCGCCCACCTCGCCGCCGTGCAGAACGAGCTCTGGGTGCTTCAGCAGTACGGCCAGTCCCTCCGGGACCGGGGCGTGGCGGCGCTGTAGGACGAGCGGGCGCTTGGGAAGACAGGGGCGGCCGGGGGGCGGCGAGGGCCGGTGGGATGGGTTCCCGCCAGCACGTTCGTGCTCCGGTGGGCGGGCCGGAGAGCTCGCTGTAGTCGCCGGGTAGTCGTACGGTCACGGGCCGCTGAGCAAAAAGTGCTCGCACGCCCCTCGTGGCGGGCCTGTGTCGTACTCCACACTGGGATGCGGTGCCTGAGTCCTCGGAGCGCGGCGGTCTTGGCCGGGTAGGGCCGGAATCCCCCGCAGAGTCGCTCAAGATGTACGGGACGGACGGCGGCGCGGCCGCCGTGCCGTACCCGATCGTTCTGCCCCCTCAGCAGCGATCACCCTGGAGGTCGCCCCCGTGCAGACCCAGACCCTCACCGACGCGGCCCTCGCGGCGCACCCCCTGTCCCCCCACCCGCCCCGCGCCACAGCGGTAGCGCCGGCCATGCCCGAGGACTCGGCGGAGCTCGCCCCGGAAGGCGTACCGGATACCGGCCAGGACGCCGCACCGGACTCCATGGCCGACCTCGCCCCCGGCACCGCCCCGGCCCCCGCGCCCGACGGCGCCGCCCCCGAAGCGGAACCCGCGGAGCCCGCCGAGCCGGTCGACCCGGTCGAGGCCGTGGAGCCCGCGGAGCCCGCAGAGCCGGTCGACCCGGTCGAGGCCGTGGAGGCCGTGGAGGCCGTGGAGCCCGTCGAACCGATCGAGCCGCCCGCCCGCGCCGACACCAGCGGCCCCTCCGCCGACCTCTTCCGCCAGTACCTTCGCGAGATCGGGCGGATACCGCTGCTCTCCGCGGTCGAGGAGGTCGAGCTGGCCCGCCGGGTCGAGGCGGGCCTGTTCGCCGAGGAGAAGCTCGGCAACACCCCCGACCTCGACACCCAACTCGCCTTGGACCTCGACAGATTGGTGGTCCTGGGCCGGATGGCCAAGCGCCGGCTGATCGAGGCCAACCTCCGCCTCGTCGTCTCCGTCGCCAAGCGCTACGTCGGCCGCGGCCTGACCATGCTCGACCTGGTCCAGGAGGGCAACCTCGGCCTGATCCGCGCGGTCGAGAAGTTCGACTACGCCCGCGGCTACAAGTTCTCGACGTACGCCACCTGGTGGATCCGCCAGGCCATGTCCCGCGCCCTGGCCGACCAGGCCCGGACGATCCGGGTCCCGGTGCATGTCGTCGAGCTGATCAACCGGGTGGTCCGGGTCCAGCGCCGGATGCTCCAGGAGCGCGGCTACGAACCCACCCCCGAGGAGGTCGCCGCCCATCTCGACCTGCTCCCGGAGCGGGTGAGCGAGGTGCTGCGGCTGGCCCAGGAGCCGGTGTCGCTCCACGCGCCGGTGGGCGAGGAGGACGATGTCGCCCTCGGCGACCTCATCGAGGACGGCGATGCGGCCTCACCCGTGGAGTCCGCGGCCTTCCTGCTGCTCCGCGAGCATCTGGAGGCCGTGCTGTCGACGCTCGGCGAGCGCGAACGCAAGGTGGTGCAGCTGCGGTACGGACTGGCCGACGGCCGCCCCCGCACGCTGGAGGAGATCGGCCGGATCTTCGGGGTGACGCGGGAGCGGATCCGCCAGATCGAGTCGAAGACGCTCAACAAGCTCCGCGACCACGCCTTCGCCGATCAGCTGCGGGGTTATCTGGACTAGTGCCGCAGCCCTCGCCTCCGTCCCCGCCCGCGCGGGCCGGGCCGCCCCGAAACGTCGGCGGGCCGGGCCTCACCCGCCGTCGTACCCACCGGCCTCGTACCCACCCACCTCGTACCCAGCGGCTTCGTACCCACCGGCCGCCCCATGGCCCGCGGCCTCCTCATCGCCGGCCCCGGGCTCGAACGCCCCCGGGTGGATCTGCTCCCGCACCGCCACGTACTGCTGCCGGACCGACTGCCCCACCGGCAGGTCCTCGCCCGGCTCGAAGACCTGGCTCGCCGCGGCCGGCCAGCGCGGCGGCTCATGCGGCGAGTGGGTGCCGTGCGAGACGCCCAGCGCCCACGCGGCCTGCCGGGCCGCGCCCAGCGCGGCGTAGTCGGCGGGCTGGACCACCACGACCTGCGCGCCCAGCACCGCGGGCGCGATCGCGCGGACGGCCTGGAGGTCGGCCGCGGGCCCGAGCAGGAACACGCGCCGCACCTGGACGCCGCGCCCGCGCAGCACGTCCAGCGCGTCCGCGAGCCCGCACAGCATCCCCTCGAACGAGGCCCGCGCCAGATGCTCGGGCTTCATCGACTCGCGCCGCAGCCCGGTCAGCGTCCCGGCCGTATGCGGCAGATGCGGGGTCCGCTCGCCCTCCAGATACGGCAGCAGCACCAGCCCGTACGACCCCGGGGTGGACTTCATCGCGAGCTCGGAGAGCCCCTCGAGATCCGTGCCGAGCAATTCCGCCGTACCGCGTAGCGCCCGTACCGCGTTGAGCGTATGGACCACCGGCAGATGCATGCCGGTGGCGTCTGCGTACGACAGGATCGTGCCGGTCGGATCGGCCAGCGCCTCATGGTGGACGGAGAAGACCGAGCCGGAGGCGCCCAGGGAGATCACCGCGTCGCCGACCCCGACCCCGAGCCCGAAGGCGGCGGCCATGGTCTCGCCCGTACCGGCGGAGATCAGCAGCCCCTCGGGGGTGTGCCCGGCGGCGTCGGCCGGGCCGATGACCTCCGGCAGCCGCACCTGGTGACCGAGGGCCAGCTGGACCAGGTCGGGGCGCCAGGATCCGTTCGCCGCTGACCAGTAGCCGCTGCTGGAGGCCGTACCGCGGTCGGTCGTACGCCGCACCGGCCGCCCCAGCAGCTGCCACACCAGCCAGTCGTGCGGCTGCATCAGCTCGGCCACGCGGTGCGCCGCGTCCGGCTCGTTCCGCGTCAGCCAGCGCAGCTTGGCCACCGGCTGCGAGGCGGTCGGTACGGCGCCGACCGCCTGGGCCCAGGCCGTGCGGCCGCCGAGCGCGCCGGGGAGGTCGGGGGCCGCGCGCACTGGGCGCGTGTGCTTGGCCGCCAGAGCGG
>NZ_JBHYVB010000427.1:0-3347 GCF_042750115.1 Streptomyces sp. NPDC059455 | reverse complement strand
GGGCCATGTGCACTGGCCCGGGACATTCACCTTCGACAGATGTCAAACCTCCTTGGTGACTTCCACTCAACACATGCGACTTCGTGTCGCAAGAGGGCATATTTCCAGTCGATGCGGGTGCGGACCGCGTCGGCGGCCTGCCGGTCAGAGAGGTTCTCGGCGAACTGCAGCACCGACACCAGCGCCAACTGCCCCGGTGACAGCCCCGGACGGCCGTCGGTTGGATACAGCGAGGCGAACTCCTCGTCCCCGAACAGTACGTCCAACCGATCCCGGACCAGCATCGCCGGTGTGCCCTTCGGACACGCGGCCCGCGCCGTCCGCACTGTCCTCGCCGGGATCCGCTGATAGCTCCTCGGTCGCAACGACATCGCAGCCCACCCCCTGGAACAGCCTCCCTGCCACTGTGCCAGCCCACCGACAACTACCGCATGACCCCGACAACATCACCAACAGAGTCATACCGGTAACTTAGGGGCAATCTGGTCGTTGTTGTGGTGTGCCGAGAACGCGTCAGTTGAAGTCGTGTGGTGAGAGGTTGGGCTGCCCGGCCCACGGCCGGACAACCCCACCCCAAGATCTTCACGAGCCTTCTACTAAGGGTCTGTCCTTCGGATCTCCGCGGCGTCGCGATGCGCGCCGCCCGAGCCTCAGTGCCGGTCCGCGGCTCGGGACCGGGGAGTTCAGCGGGTTCACATCGGGGCGGGACGGCCGTTGTCGTGGCCGGCGCCATGAGCAGCGTCGGCCGGCCGCGGTCCAGGGCCTGTGCTGTGCCTGTGCCTGTGCCTGTGCCTGCGACTTCTGTACCGGTCAGCCGGCTGCGTCCGTGGACCCCGGTCGCTTGCGGAAGCGGTTGATCTGGGCCTCGTGGCGGGTCCGGAACTCCGGCGCGTCCACCCCCATGCCCTCCTTGTCCGCGAGGCAGAGCACGCCCACCTTGCCCAGGTGTCGGTTCCCGTGTACGACCTCGGCGGCCAGGCCCACCTGCTCCAGCGGGTACGTCTGAGAGAGCGACGGATGGATCCGGCCCCGCATGATCAGCCGGTTCGCCCGCCATGCCTCGTAGTAGTTGGCGAAGTGCGATCCGATGATGCGCTTGACGTGCATCCACAGATACCTGTTGTCGAACTCGTGGAGATAGCCGGTCGTCGACGCGCAGGTGACGATCGTGCCCCCGCGCCTGGCGACGTAGACGGAGGCGCCGAAGGTGTCGCGCCCCGGGTGCTCGAAGACGATGTCCACATCCTCGCCGCCCGTCAGTTCCCTGACCCGCTGGCCGAACCGTCGCCATTCGCGGGGATTCTGGCCGCCTTCTTCCCCGGACCAGAAGCGGTAGTCCTCCGCACTGCGGTCGATGATCGCCTCCGCGCCCATCTCCCGGCAGATCTCGACCTTCCGCGGGCTCGACACCACGCAGATCGGGAACGCCCCTCCTGCGAGCGCGTATTGGGTGGCGTACGAACCGAGACCGCTTGCCGCGCCCCAGATCAGCACGTTGTCCCCCTGCCGCATGTTCGCCCCGTTGCGGGAGACCAACTGCCGGTACGCGGTCGAGTTGACCAGACCGGACACGGCAGCCTCCTCCCACGTCAGGTGCGGGGGCTTGGGCATCAGCTGATTCGCCTTGACCAGGGCGAGTTCGGCAAGCCCGCCGAAATTGGTCTCGAATCCCCAGATCCGCTGCTGGGGGTCGAGCATCGAGTCGTCGTGCCCTGCGGGGTCCTCCAGTTCGACGCTGAGGCAGTGGGCCACCACCCGCTGCCCCGGGCGCCAGTGTCGGACCCCGGGCCCGGTCCTCAGCACGATCCCGGAGAGGTCGGACCCCACGACGTGGTAGGGCTGATCGTGCCGGGTCGCGAGCCCCCCGGTGCGCGCGTACCGCTCCAGGAACGCGAAGGTGGGGACGGGCTCGAAGATCGCGCTCCAGACCGTGTTGTAATTCACGGAGCTGGCCATGGCCGCCACCAGGACTTCGCCAGGACCCGGCATCGGCGTGGGCACTTCCGCCAGATGAAGCGACTTGGCGGGGTTCCGGTTTGCCACCCGAACTCCGTCGAACATGTGTTGCTCGTCCTTGAGCAGCACCGCCGCCCGGTAGAATTCAGGCACCGACAGCGACTCTACGTCTTCGGGCGCAGCTTCCGGCGATTCAACGGCTTCCACGAACGCGCGGTCCACGTGCTCCCCCTGTCGAACCTGTTGAACGTCGGATGGTAGTCGTCGCTTCAGGTAGGCCGCTGGGCACGCCACTCCGCATATGCCGGACAGGGGTCCTCGATATGACCGGGGCCGAACCGGATTGTCGGTTTCGGAGTCTTCAAGGGCGGGCTGTGGGCAGACGGTTGTCGTCTGCCGTTTCCGCGAAGTGATCCTTGAGCAATGCGATCACGCTGTCCGTCTGTTCCGAGATGTAGAAGTGCCCGCCGGAAAATGCATGGAAAGTACAGGCACTGGTGGTCTGCCGCTCCCACGCGCGGGCCTCGGAAACCGTTGTCTGCGGGTCGGCGTCGCCGGTCAGGACTGTGACAGGGCAGCCGATGGTGACTTCCGGAGCACATCTGTAGGTATCGGCTGCCTGATAGTCGGCACGCAGGGACGGCAGAGCCGCACGCATCATTTCCTGGTTGCCGAGGACATTCGCAGCGGTGCCGTTCAGATAGTGCACGACGGACAGGATGCCCTCGTCGTCTCGCAGATGGACACTCTCACCACGGTGCATGGACGGGGCGCCCCGGCTGGATGCGAACAGATGCGCCACCGGACTGCCGCCGGCCTCGAGCCGACGAATGGTCTCGAAGCCGATGAGGGCGCCGAGGCTGTGTCCGAAGAACGTGACCGGAAGCGGTGGTTGCCGAAGGAGGGCTTCGTGGATCCGGTCCGCCAGCGCATCCACGTCCGTCAATGGCTGCTCCGCACGGCGGTCCTGCCGCCCGGGGTACTGGATGGCGACGACGTCGACGTCGGGGCTGAGAGCCGATACGAAGGGCAGATAGAACGTTGCCGAGCCACCCGCGTGCGGGAGGCACACCAGGCGGGCCGTGGCCGTGCGGGATGGGCGGTAGCGTCGGCACCATAGCTCATCGTCCACAGGCAGATCGGACATTCCGCTCCACTGGTAGTTCCGGCAGAACAACTCGCGCTGTGTCCGCGCCACGGGCACCGATCGCCAGGTTAGCCATGCCGAAGCCTTCGGGCAGTTCTGTTGTTCCACTGCGCGGGCACAGTCCGCCCACTACCGGGAGTGTCCAATAGACGGCCCTGTCTCACATTCGGTGGTAACGGAGAGTCGTGAGGGTCGTTGACATTCCCGTGAAGAATGTCAACGAGCTCGTGCAGACGGTGTTTTC